>NZ_FOVQ01000028.1:0-1891 GCF_900115215.1 Pseudobutyrivibrio sp. UC1225
GTACGCACGGTGGTGGTGTGCCATGAAAGGCATACAGAAGATGAAGGTAGGCCCTTCGACAGGAATTGAACAGGCAAATCTGTCAAATCACTCTAATGCTGCTGTAGTCAAGCCTATGGTAGTAAGCGATTAGAGAAAAGGCTACAAACAGTAGTCAGATATGATACATGAAGATGAACGCAAGTGAACCATTGATGAAGTGTCGAAAGCGTAAGACTTCTGCAAAATCTGCTTTTCACCACTAGGCAGAGATAAAGATAATGGATACCTGTAAAGCTGATTATCTGCGGAACGGCATTAAGGTGGCATGAGCATGTATTAGGCTTCTGTGTGAAACATGGGAACCTACAGAATAATGGAAATCGAAAAGGTGCAAATCACAGAAAGATGAGACTGAAAGTAGAAAGGTATTCTGTAGGGGCGGAGTCATCCGTAGTAGTTAAGAAGTTCCTGTAATGGGAATGGAGCAAAGGGATGACATCATTTAGCTTGAATTTGATAACAACTAGGAAACTAGGAGGATTTGATGAACGAGAGCAAGCAATACGATATACCCAAAAGGGCTGTTATAGAAGCTTACAAAAGAGTAAAGGCAAACAGAGGAAGTGCAGGGATAGATGGAGTTGACTTTGAAATATTTGAGAAAAGATTGAATAATAATCTTTATAAAATATGGAACCGAATGAGTTCTGGAAGCTATATTCCATCGCCTGTAATGGCGGTAGAAATACCAAAGAAAACAGGAGGTGTCAGACGACTGGGAATACCAACTATAACAGATAGAGTGGCACAGATGGTAGCACGAATGTATGTAGAACGTGCAGTAGACCCGATATTTTGTGATGACTCTTATGGCTACAGACCTAACAGGTCGGCGTTAGATGCAATAGGAATGACTAGGAAGAGATGTTGGAAATATGACTATGTAATCGAATTAGATGTAAAAGGTCTGTTTGATAATATCGACCATGAGCTATTGATGAGAGTTGTGCGAAGACATGTTAAGGAATCGTGGATTTGTATGTATATTGAAAGATGGCTCAAAACTCCATTCGTGTTGAGAAATGGTGAGGTGATAGAGCGAAACGCAGGAACACCACAGGGAGGAGTTATTAGTCCCGTACTTGCAAATATGTTCTTGCACTATGTATTTGATATGTGGATGAAGAGAAATTTTCCAAATGCACCATTTGAAAGATATGCAGATGATGGTGTGGTACACTGCAAAACAAAAGAAGCGGCTCTTTACATAAAAGAGTGTCTGGCTAAAAGATTTGCAGAATGTAAACTTGAATTACATCCGACCAAAACTAGAATTGTGTATTGTAAAGATAAGGACAGAACAAAGGATGAAGACATAACAGAGTTTGATTTCCTTGGCTATACTTTCAAGGCTGTACACATCATGTGTAAGGATGGGAAAATGCGTTCAAACTTTATCGCATCAGTCAGCAAAGCGTCAGCTAAGACATTCAGAGAAAAAATTAAATCTCTAGAAATTCATAAGAGAACTGGATGCAAAATCGACATAATTGCGGAAATCCTAAACCCTATGCTAAGAGGCTGGATTAATTATTTTGGGAAATTCAATCCATCAGCCATGAAATATACACTTCAATGTATAGAACGTAGGCTAGTAAAATGGGCAATGTGTAAATATAAGAACCTTCGTGGTCATAGAAGACGGGCAGAAAAATGGCTCACGTCTGTAAGAAAACGAGAGCCGAGATTGTTTGCACACTGGAGCAAAATGTATTCGTATTGTTAGATGATAAGAGCCGTATGAAGGGAGACCTTCACGTACGGTTCTGTGAGAAGTTTGAGGTGAAAATCCTCCTACTTACTCGACTGAGAGGTCGGGAGATTAATTAAATCTCCCTCCTACTCGATT
>NZ_FOVQ01000025.1:0-13007 GCF_900115215.1 Pseudobutyrivibrio sp. UC1225
AAAAGAAACCTCTAAGTAAGATAAAGGTGTTCATCTTGGCATATGAAAAAACATCTTATATCTTCCTCCGTAACACCATAATAAAGATACGCATCTTTAGAAATCGTATCGTTCATGATTACGGTAATGGCGATCTTGATATAGTGTATGAAACACTAAAATATGATATCCCTGAATTACTGGAACAACTAGATAAATAGGTACGCAGTAGCCGTACAAACCCCCAGATTTTATCTGGGGGTTGTTTGACTCTCTTAATGATGTGATGAGGGTTATGCGATTAACCCATTGTGAATATGGGATATTTCTCTTATCATTTAATCAAATGATAAGGGGGTTTTTTATGAAAGAGTCTTTTGAAAAAAAGGTAATAAGTATAGCGATACCGGTCGCTCTTCAGTCAATGCTCCAGTCGTCTTTTTCCATGATAGATCAGATAATGGTGGGACAGCTTGGGGAAAAGAGTATAGCTGCAGTAGAGATAGCAGGGAAGCCAGGATTTATATATTCATTTGTTGTCGGTGCAATAGGCACGATAGCAGGAATCATGATATCCCAGTATATTGGGAAAAATGACAGGGAGACTGAGGAAAGAAGTATCTGTGTGAATTTTCTTGTAATGCTACTGACAGGAATAGCGTTCTTTTTTCTGTCAACGGTGTTTTCTTTACAGTTTATCAAGATGTTTACTGATGATGTGAGCGTAATTAATGAAGGAAGCGCATATCTGAGAATAATAGGGTGGACATTCATTCCGCTTGGTATAAGCAATATTTGTGGTGTTGCCATAAGATGCAGAGGAAAATCCTCATGGCCATTATATGCAGGTTTTATTTCTGCGATAATTAATACAGGTCTCAACTATTGTCTGATATTCGGAAACTTTGGTATGCCGATGCTTGGAGTCAGGGGCGCGGCATTTGCCAGCGTTATTTCCCAGGTGGCAGGGGCTGTCCTGATTACAGTGATGTTTTTTGTCCTGTATGGCAGGATTGGCTTCTCGGTTTCTCTGGGAAAAGAAAGATTCTGGCAGTATCTGTCCATGCTTATACCTGTTGCATTAAATGAATTTCTGTGGTCTATTGGTCAGAGCATCAATACCTTCGTATATGGTCATATGAGCACAGACGAACTTGCCGGAATGTCACTTACGGGTTCGGTTCAGGGACTTACTATTGGGGCACTTAGCGGAATCGCCCAGGCGGCAGGAATACTTGTAGGAAAGCGTCTTGGTGAAAGGGAGTATGATAAAGCATATCAGGAATCAAAAAAGCTATGTGTGTATGGTTTCGCTGGCAGCATCATACTGTCAGTAACAATAATAGTATTAAAAGCTCCTTATGTGCATTTGTTTAACGTGGCTGATGATGTAAGAACCATCGGCTTAGCTCTTCTAACCGCTTTTGCAGTACTTATGCCGATAAAGGTTCAGAATATGATACTTGGAGGAGGTATCATACGCAGTGGTGGCAGAACAAAGTACATCATGATGATAGATATGCTTGGCACTTGGCTGATCGGAGTGCCGCTTGCTCTTTTGACAGGTCTTGTATTCAAACTGCCCATCGTGTGGGTGTATTTTATTCTGTCACAGGAAGAACTGGTAAGGTTCATAATTTCGATATTCATGTTCAGAAGCAGAAAATGGATGAATACCATTGAGTGAGGAAGAATATGTGGGATGAAAATAAAGTAAGGATAGTGGATGTGGCTGATGCATTGGGGCTAAGTACTGCAACGGTGTCCAATGTAATACATGGTAAAACAAAAAAAATCTCGGATGGTACTGTGCGCCGGGTTCAGGAGAAACTCCGCGAAATGGGTTATATTCCGAACATGGCTGCAACGCTTCTTGCGCAGAATAATTCCCATATCATCGGGGTTGTAGTAAATGATCATATAAAGTATGAAGGGCATGTTCTTGAGGACCCTTTTGTCAGTGCTGCCATCAATTCATTGTCGGATGAGATTGAAAAGGCGGGATATTTTCTGATGCTAAAGAAAGCAAAAGATATCATGGATACAGTGTCTTTTTCATCAATGTGGAATATGGATGGCATGATTCTTCTGGGATTCTGTGCAGATGAGTATCAGGTTCTCAGGGACCGGATTCGTATACCCTTTGTTGTGTATGACGGATTTTTTGAGAATGACAGAAATATATGTAACCTGGTGTTGGATGATTACGATGGTGGGCGACAGGTCGGAGCGTATCTCAGAAATCAAAATTGTCTGAAAGTGCTCTTTGTAGCTGACAACAGGCTGAGCCCTGATTTTGACAGATATACAGGACTGTGTGATGGGCTTGAAGGGAGAGCGGATTTTTGGGAAATCCCCATGCATAAGGAAGAGCGAAAGAAATATTATGCTGTCAGAAAAAAAGAATTCGCAGAATATGGCGCTGTATTTGCAGCATCTGATTATTATGCGATAGAGCTTCTATACTTTCTGGTGGACAATGGATACAGAGTGCCGGGTGATATTTGGGTGATAGGATTTGATGACATTGCGGATTGTAAAAATGTAAGACCAACACTGGCGTCTGTGCGACAGGATGTCTTATATAGGGCGAGAAAGGCTGTCAAATATCTTACTTATATGAAAAAAGACAGCGATTATTCGGCAACAGAGAAGATACCGGTAAAGTTTATACCAAGAGGCAGTTGCGGGGCAGAATGATAAAAAATATCTGCTATATAACTGATTAAGTTATTTATGAAAGTGCGCTTAGGATTCACAATATTTTCAATTGGAGAAGGGCATGTAACATTTGGAATAATTATGAGAGAAACAGTAGCATTGGGTTACTGTTCAGACAGCTCTGCGCACTTGCTGCGCTGAGCGTGAGAATGTTCTACGTCTTGAATATAGGATTTGCCCCTTTGCCGAAGGCAACTGGAATGGGCAAATCCAGTTGCTGTGAGCACCGTAAGGTGTGAACAGTAACCTTTACATATCTGAGCGACCGCATAGCAACTTACAGTTGCTCTTTTGGGAACGTCAGTATAATAGAATTATGAAAAAATGTCCTGCAATATATATTTGTAGAATTTGACATGATGGGAATACTAACAATACAGGAGGGTGGTTCCTAAACGCGTTTATAACACCGCTTACAAACTTACACACTTAACTTGACACTCTCGTTTCAAATAAAGCATAAGAGCTGACCATTAAACGGCCAGCCCTTTCTTTTTCCTTATGAGTGTACTTTTGGATATTCCTGTCATTTCAGCGACCTGTCTATAAGAATTGGATCCTTCCAGAAGCCTCATAGCATGGTCTATCTGTGCTTTTGAATACTTCTCTTTGCGACCTTCTTTATATCCAGGCTGCTGTTTTGCAATGGCTTTTCCTTCGGCTGTGCGCTGCATAATCATATCACGCTCAAATTCCGCAAAAGAAAGCATCACATTACGGATTAGTTTGCCAGTAGGTGTATCATCAATCTTACCCATGTTCAGAACATTTACAGCAACGCCTTTTTCGACCAGGCTATCAATCAGATCTATTCCCTGGCGTAAGCTCCGGGCAATTCTATCCAACTTGGTAACAACAATCGTATCACCATCCTGAAGAACTCCGATAAGTTTATCAAGCTCCGGTCTATGTGTTTGTGTGCCGGTGTATGCGTCCGTGTAAATCTTTTCGGCACCGGCTTTTTTCAATTCTGCTTCCTGAGCTTCCAGACTGTTTCCGTCCTTCGCCTGTCCTTTAGTGGACACCCTTGCATACCCGTAAATCACTAAAAATCACTCCTTACTTTTGACACCAAGTTTTGACACCACCAAAAATCCCTATTTTTCGGGATTCTTGATTTTGTCCCAAAACTGTTGAGTTATGACACCACTACGCATATTTTTTCCTATGCTTTGCTATCACAGTTGGTTCAAAATTTGTAGTAAATGTTACTTCCCAGAAACCGTCCTTTGCATTGGATTTATACTGACGATGCATTATCATATGCTTATTGTCTCCAACATTGTCTATGGCAACATCCAATGTAACATTATTCTTAAACCAATTTATGTCGGATGCGTTTGTAATCATCAACGTATCATCCTCTAATGCTTCGATAACAAGCCTGTCTATATTCGATTCCGGCAAAGAGCAATCCCAGGGAGTCTGAATCATTATCTTATAAAAATTGTACTCATAGACAGTAGTTGTTCTTCCATTCCTGATTGTTCTTTTGTAATGAAATGGCTGCCAATTCATTACAAGATAACCTTTATCATGCTTGTCAATGTTCCTGGCTTTATTGGCTCTTTCCGTTGCAACTCTTTTAAGATTTTCATTTAACGACTTCTCATGTTCGAGCTGGGCTTTCAGATCATTGATTATTTGATTTGCTCTGGTTTTTATGTCATTTATAGACTTCTCTGCTTCATCCTGTGCATTTTTAACCTGTGCTGCAGCACTTCTATTTACCCGGGCTATATCGTCCTTGGCTTTACGCTTAGCTTCATTTGCGTTATATTTGGCAGATGCAACATCAGCATCTTTGCGACGCATTTCTTCTTCCGTTAAATAATAGCCTGTCATTCCATGCTTACCATCTACCGGTCTATATGCTGTTCCGGTCAATCCGTTACTTTCAAACACTTCTATCATATTACAACCCTCGTATATAGTTGTTTGCCACTACTTCAAGTCTGTTATGCCCCAAGGCTTTACTTGCTTTCATCATGGCTTCTTTATCAAGTTTCTTGCCGGACTCGTCCTTACGGCACGTATATACGCCACTTTGGAACTTTTTACCGGTTCCTTGGTTGGTACGGTCATAAGGAATCTCTTCTATCGGTCTGGCATACATCTTGTAAATTGAGGTTGCGTATTCTCCACGGTAGCCGTGAATGTCTGCATTCCCCGGAACGTGCTGCCATACCTTTTCATCCGGTGCTGTTGCCTTCATACGGACAACAATCTGCTGTTTGTTGTCTCCGATAATAGGAGAATATCTTTCTCTACCGCCTTTATCCTTTCTATGATGAAGGAAATAATCTTGATCCGGGAACTGATTTACAGCGTCCTTTAAAACATTAAGGTGCTTTTCTTCCGCTTCCGTTCTCGTCTTGGCTTCCAGAGAAGCGATCTCTCTATCAATGTCAGCTCTGCTTGTAAGATCTCGCCCTTCAAGTTTCTCCATGATGTTCCTACGACAGCCCGTACCCTTGCAAAACTTCACGAACTCGTCATTATTCTTTTCGGAAAAATGGCGGTCTCTTACCGCATCACCACGGCTTCTTACAATATCAGCCCTATGACGCTGCGGAGCCGGAAAGAAATCCTTATCATCCGGTTTGATACCGTAGAGCTTCCCCAGAGCTTCGCGTTCAAGTGTGATCGTCCATGCGCTTAGATGCTTTCCGTTCTTGTCCGTCTGGTCAACTCGTGTCTGAAGCCACTCGTTGACATATTTCTTCGCTTGCTTCAGGTTTGTTACTTCAGGATGATTTTCTCTAACGTACCTGGAGAAGTATTTACAATGTTTAAAATAGCTTTCGTAGGTGCTGTATGAGAATATCTTCTCTCTATCCGTACCATCAGCAATCGCTTCTTTTTTACTTGTACCTTCTCCGGCATGAAGCATCGTTGTGAGCCGGTCATTTATCTGTTGTGTTAGGTCTTTTTGGTACTTCTTATTCTTGTAGCCCATTCCAGACACTCCTTCCTTTAAAGATAATATGGTTTATATATGCGAATAGACAAAGACTTGCGCCTTTGTTCCGATTATTTTCTTATTCATATCGTTTGTTAAAGCAAAGCAGCTTCCTCAGCCCCGAAGGATCTGACTCGGCAACAGGTTTTTTTAGATGGTTCTGTCTCCATACGCTCCATCCTTAGATGGTACAAACTTTTTCTTGGTTATGTTCCCAGCCATTATTTCTTCAGTTTATGGGTTTCTGCCGTTCCCTTTGTGGAGTGGGTTCGAGGGTTCTCCGCTGATCTATGGTAATCAGCCTACCGGTCCGAGACTTCACCGCTCTCGTTCACGTTCCATTTTTGATTACGTTGAGTTGGAACTCACCGGATGTTAGCCATCGCCTTCGTTGTTATACAGCCAACGTTGCTATCACTTTGGTTTACGAGTGCTTCTTACTTTGAAGAATAGTCAGCCGGTCTTTCTCTCGTTTTGGCTTCCGAGGATCTCCGTTTTATTTGCTTGTACCGGATTTACAAGGTTCTCAATTCTTTGATTGATAAGTCATCCTTATTTGTTGTTAGGCTTCAAGATCTCCGTTAAGTTAGTGAGCAACGGATAAAACTCGGCTTAGATGATTTAACGTTTTCTTTCTGAAAGCATACTCGAAACGTCTACGCTGGATTTTTATACCTCTTTATGGCGAGACCAGCTGAGGTTTTAGCCGTTTAGTAGAGTAGTGAAAAGCCACTATTAAACCTCTACCTGGATCAAGATGGCATCTAATACCACCTCTTCGCGATCCACAAAAAACATACAATAAAGTATATATTTAATATAGTTCATTCCGTTTAAAATGTCAACAACATCATATATGTTTTTCCGTACATATCGGTTTACCCGTTCACTCGGTCGGAGACCTCGCAAAGCGTGTAAACCGATATTTTACTCCGCTCCGTTCCCGTCAATCGTCTCTCACTCACTCCACTCCATCCGACAAAAAGACCTGCCACCGGCAGCTCATTTTTCGTCTGTCGCTCCGTTTATTTGTTCCTCATTCCGTCCACTTTGCTACGTGCCACCACTCCACCATAAATCAACTAAACATAAACTATTCACAAACTAATTTAGTTTATGTTTAGTTGATTTAGCAACCTCATACAAATATTATATACTTATATATGGTTGCGGTTTGGTTGATTTATTCACTATTCCGATATATAATATATTTAGAATTAGTTTAATCTTCCACTAAAAGTAAACCATATTATATATAGATAATTTGGAGGTGATTGCTATGGCAAGAAACACAGTTACAGAGCAGTTCAGACAATCCGCCACCGAGGAACAATGGAAGCAGCTTGTCTCCGATCACGACACTCTCTCCAAGGAACAGTTTGAAGAAAAGTATCACTTCTCTTGGAGTTCCATAATGAATGACGCTGCCGAAAAGGGTTACTACGAGAAGAAACGTAAACACTACTCTCCTACCCTCACCCAGAGAAATCCGGACGGATCTGAAATGTTCTTCGTATCGGCACAGCCGGCAGACATTAAGAAGGTCTCCAGATCAGTACAGCTTAACGAGGATATTTACAACAGACTTCAATCTTTGGAGCATGACAACGGACAGTACACGCACTCTTCTATTCTCAATCAGCTCCTTGATGATGCTCTGAAGAAATACGGGTACTGATTATGAAAGTTGCAAATACCCGTTGACTAAAAAATATATCAGGCAGGTAAATCATGAATTACAGACTAATGACAGAACAAGATTTGGCTTATGTAGTAGAAAAGAACATTGAATACTATAACACTGTGGAAGATTGCTGTTGGACATATGAAAAGGCATACAAAAGAATCCACCAGGTACTTACTATGGAAGACTCTATGTGCATGGTTCAGCTTGATGATAATGACAGCATGACTGGATATTTAATGGGTTACTTCAAGGAATTCGATGATATAAGAGGCTACTTCCTTGATGAGATTGTTATATTTAAGGACTTTCAAGGAAAAGGCTATGGTACTGACTTTATAAAGATACTAGAACAAGAAGTTAGTAAGAATGGCGCTTCTATCATAGAACTAAACAGTGTGAACGATGAGATGCACAAACATTTCTATTCAAAGCTATCCTATTATGAAACCAAAAATTTCGTAATGATGGGAAAATTTTTGGAATCCTAATAAATAAAGAACTGCCCACGGACAAAACTGATCCGTGGGCGTTATATGAAAGTGATGATTGTTAACTGCCAAAAACTGCTGGTTCTTAACTGCCAAAAAACGATGGAAATAAATTGCCAAAATTTGATGGTTTCTACTTGCCGTTTACAGTTGAATCAAAGGCTACCTGTATGGGTAGCTGTTTTCATAAAAAATAATGTTATTTTGATATGTGATATGAATGAATCAACCGCCACCACTCTCTGTAGTAGTTGTTATCATTATGATATCCATATTCTATTAAGTATTATATCTAATATGTTATCCCCCCTCTGAAACGCAATGTTTACAAGGCTTGCCACGATTTATGTGTGAGTAAAAGTTCGCCTGTTATGAGAAAAAGTTCGGTTACTATGAGTAAAGGTTCGGTGTAATGTGAGTAAAAGTTCGCTGAATTGTGAGTAAAAGTTCGATTTTCAATATCTTGTAGCCCACAAACCCTTATAAAACAAGGCATAGAACGAATTGTGAGTGATTTTTCGGTAAAAAAATGTATATACATATTGAATTGTGAGCATAATTTCGGTAAAATAAGTCTGTAAGTTTTAATTGTGAGTAATGTTTCGGTAAAAAACGAGGTAAATCATAATATATGACAGATAAATTTGATTTGAAAGAAGCGAGAAACCGCCTTGTCGCAAAGGATAATCGGCTTATTCAGAATAGCCGGTATGCTTTGGACACCAATGAAAACAAGGCTGTTTTGTACCTTATTTCAAAAATACAGCCAGAGGACGAGCCGGGAAAGCTGTACAGTTTTAACTGCAAAGAGTTTCAGGCTCTTATCAGATGGAGCAAGGACGCCCCATACAAAAAAATTAAAGCCATGCTTACTGATTTGTCTGATATGAGATGGTGGATTGACCTTGAAAATGGCGAGGAATCCCTTGTCAGATGGTTCCATATCATCCGAATGAATCCGGGCACGGGCGAGATTAAGATAAAATTCCATGAAGATATGTTTCCGTTTCTGGTTCAGCTTCAGCAACGTTTGGGAAACGGACAGTATTTCACATCTTACAAGCTTCAGAACGTAACCCTTATGAAGCACAGATATTCCCCAAGACTGTATGAGATTCTTAAAAGCTATCAGTTCAATAATCAACGATGGACGTTTGAGAACGGCACCGGATCACAGTATGATCTTCAGAGAATGATGGGTGATGCTGTTTTAGAGGAAGGACCCGAAAAAGGAAAGCCTATAATTCCGGATAGTTGGTCTAATTGGGCTGTATTCAAGCGTGATGTACTTGAACCTGCTGTAAAGGAAATCAATAAGTATACGGATATTAAGGTTGCCTATGACGGTAAGAAAGAAGATATTCATCATAAAAAGACCAGGGCAATACGTACTATTGAGTTTTATATGGTCGGCAAGACCGGACCTGAGCAGCGAAATACGGATGAGGTCATAGATGCAGAGTATCGTGAGATTGAAGATCGAGACAGATATCATCAGTATACGCTTGATGAATTATCGGTTGCAGACGCATTTTTCAAGGCTCATGATGAAAGCCTTGAAGAAGAACGTATAGAAAATGAAATGATTGAAGCCGAGAGAAAACAAAAACAGGCTGATAAATCAAAACATCCGGTTCTTTTTGCAGAGCTTAATAGTGATCGTTCCGCTAAGCTTAGCGAAAAGAAGGTTGCACAGCTTTACAGTACAGCCATTCAGGGAAGAGTTGCCGGAGTTGTTGATGTGAGCTGCTGGGAACTCTTTGCTACGGATCTCGTCCTTCATTACTACGATAAGATTGAAGCTACTCCGGAAGAGACCAAAAGCACTCTGTATCAGAGACTTTTAAATTGCCTTGAAAAAGACTATGATGGCAAGGTTTTTGAACTACAAGAAAGATACCGTAAACGCTAAGTATATACATGTGCAATACATATGTAATACACTTGTATATACAAATAGGAGGAATCAGAAAATGGGCGATTTAAAGAAGAAAAAAGTAGATTATGTAGCCAAAACAGATGACGGAGAAGAAATTCTGATTGAGAGTGGAGAAATGTCTACAGATGAACAGACGATTGAGCTTCTCCGATCATACATGAAAAAATTCTATGAGATGCAAGTTGAAAAACAAAAGAAAGAGGAAGGAGAAGATAAGTAAATGGCAAAGTATCGAACGTATAAAAACGGTATAACCGGACACAGATACAAAGGCTATTACATTATAAAAGGTGAGACCAAAGGCAAGTTCGCTATCTGGAATGAAGATAAGACTGTTTTTAAGGATAATATCTATGACTATGAAGATTGTGAATGGATCATAGACAAGGAGACGGTAGATCATTCCGATATGGTAATGATAAAAATGCTTTATGAGAAAGAAATACATGAGTTAAGTGCTTTATTTGTTGAACTGATGCAAAAGAGAGACCGAGAAGGATCGCTTGATTCAAAAAGTCAGAATCTATACAACTGGGTTGAAAAGGTCAGAAAAAGAAAGGCAGAAGATAGAGAGTTTTGATATAATACCATTTGTATATACATAAGTATATACAAAGATAATACATATGTATATACAAGAAAGGTGCGTGAAAACATGAAGGTTATAGCAATAGCAAATCAGAAAGGCGGAGTTGCAAAAACAACCACAACTTATAATCTTGCAGCTGCAAAGGCGATTGAAGGTAAGAAAGTTCTTATGATCGACCTGGATGCACAGGGTTCTCTTACCATTGCCACGGGCATTGAACCAGGTGAAGAAAGGTTAGAAGGGTTCAGCACGGTAGACTTATTTAATCCCAAAAAGGATCCGGCTGATACCGCTTTTGAGGTAAAGTCCATTCCACTAAAGGAAAAGCTGTTTATTGTACCTTCAGATCCAAACCTCGCCAATACAGAAAACTATGTCAATTCACTTGATGAAAAGATTTACTTTATAAAAGATGCTTGCGAAGTGTTTGCTCAGTATGATTTTGATTATGTGTTCCTTGATTGCCCGCCTAACCTCGGTATTATCGTCACAAATGCTCTTGTAGCAGCTGACGAGGTAATTATACCGGTAAAGACTGATTATCTGTCATACAGGGGCGTAGAGCTTATCAAGGACAGTATTGAAAAGGTGAAAGCCAATAAGCGAATGAATCCTGATATAAAAGTTGCCGGCATTATTCCAACCATGTACAGAGGAAATGCCAACGATCACAAGGACATTCTTTCAATTTTGGAGAAGAAAGGAAAGATTCTCGGTATCGTAAAAGAATCTGTTGCAGCTTCCAAGGGTGATGTTGATGGTGTTCCGGCTGTTGTATCAGAGCCAAGGAGTGATGTGGCAAAAGCATATTATGATATTGCAAAATTGATTTAGTATATACACGCGCAATACATATGTATATACAAATCTGAAAGAGAGGTTTTATCATGGGAGACATGGCTAAGAAAAAGGTCGAAAAAAAGTCATTAGCGGAGAGAGAAGCAGAGCGTGCCGCTCGTAGACAGGAAATCCAAAATGACAACGAAACCATTGCATATATTTCTGGAGAAAAAAAGACAGAAGCGGAGACCATAGCACAGTATCAAAAGTCAAAAAATCCGCCAAGAGAAAAAGCAATTTCAGCGAGAGTAAACGGAGAAATATACGACCGCTTCAGAACGATTTGTGAACAGAAGAACATGACTACAAATGCGGGTCTAAATATGCTTATTGCTGAGTATGTAAGGCAGAACGAAGAATAGATATACATATGCAATACACGTGCAATACATATGTATATACAAAAGGAGAAAAGACGTAATGAAGCGGTTATCAATAGATTTTGACAACCATTGCCTTTGTATTATGATGCCAGGGCAAGAGGGAACGCAGATAATCTCGGAGCTGAAAAAAGAAGATTTTGAGAGCTTCATTCCGAAGAAATTCAGCGACAAATCTTCTTTTACATGGGATTTTGAAGCTGAGAGTATCAGCGTAAATCAGCCATATAAAGCAATAGATAACTTCATGACCAAGGAATGTTTTGTTCCAGAAGACGTTGAACCCATGCCGAAGCTCGGTAAGAGGTTTAATGAGTTTATCAAGCTACTGAATATGGAGCCGGTGAACCTGGCAGACGAGATCCGAAAGGATATGCCGGAAATAGCTAAGTTATTTGGATTATAACTATGGATAATATGTCACCTGATGAAGCCCATAAATTTGTTCTTAATTACTATGGCTGGGATGATGACGATACCAGCTCTGAAAGTAGTGGGCCTATTCTTGATGAAAGGGGTTTTTATTATGCCAAATAAGTCTGTGAAGGAAACAATTCATGCCAAAGGATTTGACATTGGAATATATACAACAGATTTTCAAAATGAGTTTATATCTCTTACAGACATAGCGAGATATAAGAGTGATGATCCCACAGCGGTAATTCAAAATTGGATGAGAAATAGAGACGTGATTGAATTTCTTGGACTTTGGGAGGGACTTCATAATCCGGATTTTAAACCCCTCGAATTCGAGGGGTTTAAAATCCAGGCTGGCGCAAATGCATTTACCATGTCTCCAAAGAAATGGATTGATGCAACAAATGCTATCGGCATTGTATCAAAATCAGGCAGATATGGTGGAACGTTTGCACATTCAGACATAGCTTTTGAGTTCGCATCATGGATTTCTCCAGAGTTTAAGTTATATATCATCAAGGATTACCAGCGCTTAAAGGTTGATGAAAACAGCCGTCTTTCTCTAGGATGGAATTTGCATAGGGAGATATCCAAGATAAATTATAGGATTCATACGGATGCAGTAAAGGAATATCTTATACCACCGGAACTTACCTCAGAACAGATTACATTTAAATATTCCAGTGAGGCAGATTTACTGAATGTTGCTTTGTTTGGAATTACTGCAAAGAAGTGGCGTGATGATAATCCTGATAAAAAGGGAAATATTAGAGATTACGCTTCTTTACAGCAACTTCTTGTTTTATCTAACCTTGAGAGCTACAATGCTGCGCTAATCGAACAGGGCAAGATTATGTCAGAAAGGTTGCAGTTGCTTCGTAAAATGGCAATAAAACAGATGGACACTATATCGGAATTGTCTTTGGATAAGCTTCCCAATTTAGTAGATAAGAACGAGATTTAGGAGCATTCCTGTAATTCAGAAATAACGCCAATTGAATAAAA
>NZ_FOVQ01000013.1:0-84768 GCF_900115215.1 Pseudobutyrivibrio sp. UC1225
CAATGTCATTAAGTTAAGATGACTCAATTAAGATCTCTATACCAGAAATGGTATAGGGGTCTTCTTTTTTATAAACATATGTTGACATAACAAGAGAAATATGTGGCCGCTTTCGCTACTGATGTTTTTAAGGTAGCGAAAGCGGCCCTTGTAATTAAGGAAAAAACTTGATTGCAAGGAGGTCGCATATGAAACCAAAGAATGTAAAAAAACTTTTATTTTCTGCAATTGAATCTACTACCGAAAACTATACTGGCTATGTTAATAACACACAAATAGACTTTACAAGAAACCGAAAACTTTCATTTTCAACAATTATCAAAGCTATCATTGGAATGGGAAGTAAGAGCATCACAAATGAGCTAATAGATTTATTTCCGGATGTTGAATCTTTACCATCTGCATCTGCTTTTGTTCAGCAACGTCAAAAAATAAAAACAGACGCTTTTAAGAGTATTTTTAATGATTTTACTTCAAAGTTGATAAATATAACTGATGATTTAGTTGTACTTGCTGTAGATGGTTCTGATATTCAAATACCAACTAATCCAGATGATAAAAGTTCTTTTCATCCTGGTTCCAATGGACAAAAGCCATACAATCTTTTACATTTAAACGCTCTCTACAATCTAGAGAATCATCTGTATACTGATGCTATCATTCAAGGAAAGATGAATACCAACGAACATTCTGCATTACAGGAAATGGTAGATAATTCTTCAATTAACAGAGCATTAGTAATAGCTGATAGAGGCTATGAATCTTATAACAATATGGCACATATACAGGAAAAAGGTTGGTTTTTCCTAATTCGAATAAAAGATGGAACTACTGGTATAAAAAATGGTTTGGATTTACCTGATATACCAGAGTTTGATGTAGACATAAATCTAAAGCTTACACGTAAACAAACAAAAGAAATGAAGAATTTATTTCTGACAGATAGAAATCACTACAAATTAATCCCACATTCAACGCCTTTTGATTATCTACCCCTAAAACTAAAAAAAGCTGATGAGGTGAAGTTTTTTGAACTTAACTTTAGGATTGTAAGATTCAAAATTACCGAAGATTCTTATGAAACAATACTTACAAATCTGGAAAAAACAGAATATTCCCCTGAAAGATTAAAAGTTCTATATGAATCTCGCTGGGGAATAGAAACTTCATTTAGAGATTTAAAATATACGATTGGGATGCTGAATTTTCACTCAAAAAAGGTGATGTGTGTCCAACAGGAAATCTATGCACATCTCATAATGTACAACTTTGCAGAAATGATTACCTCGCACGTAGTCATTGATAAAAAGCAAAGAAAATATACATACAAAGCCAACTTTTCAGTAGCTGCTCATGTGTGTAGACTATTTTTCCTCGAAAAAACAACATCACCCAATTTAGAAACCATAATTGCAAGAAATACTATTCCTATTAGACCTGGAAGGCACCGTGATAGAACCCTTACAGTAAGAGTATTTCGTGGTTTCCTATATAGAGTAGCATAAAAAAATGAAAAGTTAAAAATGCTATTTAAGCAGATTGATAATCTGTCTTATTATTATGCCCAAAAATGAAAAAACAAGATTGAAGCTCGATACTTCAATCTTGTTTTCTTCATTTTAGCCTCCACCGCAATGTTAACTTAATGACATTGGGCTTTTATGCCCCGCTCTTTTTTAAAGGAGAACTATAATGAAAAATATTATAGAGAACAATCCTTTTATCTATTAATTAAACTCTACTGAGTCGATAATCATTGCAAGCTCATCACTAACCATCGTATCTACTTCTTCATCAACACCCATGTATTCAACACATTCGAATAAGAGTGTCTTACCATTATGTTCAACGACGATTGCTGTATCGTATAAACCTAAGCCCTCTCCTACCTCAGATTCCATACATACCCAGTAAGCAAATTTCTCATCCATTGAAAATGGACCCTCATGAGTTGTAACCTTACCATCCCACATAGCAACTAAAGAATCTCTAGCTTCTTCCTGAGTCATACCTGTAAGTACTGAAACTGTTACCATGCATCTTCCTGAGCAATCGCCAACATAATCAAACCCAACAAAATCATTTCCTTCTTCTACTTCAAAAACCTCTGAATTGTATTCTACTGTCCATCCATCCTTGCTCTCATATGTTTTGTAATCTGGCATGCAATACTCTGTAGCAACTGTATTGTTAACCTCGGCTGCTGTTACCTCTGGAGCATAATGTCCAGTTGTTACCTCTGCAGTATCATTTGCAATTCCTGTGTACAATAACATTCCGATTATTGTTACAAGACTTAAACTCATCATTCCTTTTACAAACTTTTCAAAACTCATTTCTTTGTCCTCCTAATACCTTTTTCGTTCCCCTGTTTTTTACCTTTTCCCTTTTTCTGATGTAATAATATCATGTGATTTATCACACAAGTGTCACAGCAAATTTTTCCATAAAAAACGAGGCACCTATGATTAAAGTGCCTCGCTGTATTACGATATTACTATATGATGATATTACGATATTATTTTATTTGCTGTTAACATTGACGCTGCCAAATGAGCAATCAACATCAATATTCTTTCTATCTGTATTAGGAGCATCAATATCTACATCACCAAAATCACATTCACAATCAATCTTGTCGTATGTACCTGTGATATCAATATCGCCTGCATTTGCACTAACCTCAGCAGACTTGGCTGTAGAATCCATAAGATTGAGATCACCTGCATTTGCATCAATACTAATTTTTTCTGCTGTCGCATTCTTTACATCGATGTCACCTGCATTTGCATCAATATCAAACTTCTCGGCTGTTACATCATTTATATCAATGTCACCTGCGTTTGCATCAATATCAAAATCATCTGCCTGAATATCCTTGATATCAATATCTCCTGCTGCGATGTCAATCTTAAGAATGTCTAATTTTGTGTTGTTTGGAACAACTATATCAAGCTTGTAACCATCTAGGCTCTTCATATGCTTAGCACTTTCTTTCTGGATGATTGTAAGCTTTCCACCTTTAAGCTCAACTGTAGGCTCATACTTTTCTGGGAAAGTAGCATCTACTGAAAGACCTGTGCCATACTTGATATTAATATCAGCTGCACTCATATCAATAACAATATCGGTTACCTTTTCATTTGAGAAATCATAAGTCTTTGTATCTGAATTTCCGTTGTGCCAGCCGTCACTGAACCAGCTAAGACCACCAAAGTTCACAATGTGTCCCCACATAGCTGCTATCACAACAATTAATGTAATCAACCAAATTATAACTAAATACTTCTTAGTCCATTTCTTGTTTTCCATTCTTAATCCTCCTCCGCTGCCAATACAACATTTAATAATCTACGTAAGATTGCACCAATCACCCAAATAAGCCATGTGATATGCCAATCCATAGTAATGAAACTAATAATCAGATATAAGCAAGTAACTGTTGGCCAGTAAACTTCCATAACGCCTTCTGCAAATTTATTTACATACACGATATCATCCTCATCCTTTCCATAATTACCACTGATTGTTTTTGAATCATTAAGCTTTAAAACCTTTTCATAGCTTCCCATTACTGTAGTAGCATAGATAATCATGCAAACACCTGCACCTACGAAGTAGAATAAGCAATTAGAAACGATATCAATATCAATTGCTGCTGTAGGAATCCAAAGAATAAAGAGCATAATAGCTACTGCAATCATTACTGCGTGTGGAACCTTGAAAGCCTTTTTCTTTGCCTTTACCATATCAGCTGTTGACATATCAATCTGGCAAAGCTCTTTATCTAAGAATTTCCAATCATTTCCTCTGATACCTGCGAATACAAATAATGCAACTGCTACAGCGATGCTGATAAACATTCCTGTTACACCAAGACCATCTCCTACCTCTCCTCTAAGAAGGAATTCAAAAAGGATTGGCCATGTAACTGATGTGATGCAAAGTAGCACGCCGATACCGATTAATAATCCATTTCCCTTCATGACATTTAAGTAGTCCTCAATTTCTTCCATACGAAGGAAACGACGTGGCTTTGATTCTTCTCTCTCGTGAGTCTCTTTAAGTTCCTTAGTAAGTCCAAGATCTTCTGCAAGCTCATCAAGATTTCCGAACTCTGCAATGACTGTTCCAACTGCCTGATTTTCATTTACCCCATCAGTAATCATCTCATTAAATTTATCTTCCATCATTGAAAGCAACTCAGCCTTAGCTTTCTTAACCTCTGGAGTATTTGGCATATTTGCGAACATTGTCTCCAAATAGTTTTTTATTGTTTCCATATATGTTCTCCTATCTTCTCCTAATCCTGTTTTTCAATAAACCGTTCAACAACTTCTTTTGTTAGTTCCCACTCTTCACATTTCTCCCGGTAAAAATCTTTACCTGAATCTGTGACTCTGTAATAAGTTCTTTTCTTTCCGTTCCCCTCTGGATCTGGGTCCGCAACGAAGGATTCTATGTATCCGTTTTTCTCCATTCGGGTGAATGCCGAATAAAGTGTGGTCTCCTTGATTATGTATTTCTCCTCGGTGATTTGTTTTATCTGCTTTGATATTTCATAACCATAGGATGGCTCTTTTATCAGGATGCTAAGAATCATGGTGTCGTTGTAGCCACGGATTACGTCACTACTGATTTCGCCCATATTAACCTCCTTTATCTGTCGTACTATGTCTATCGTACTTTACCTGACGTACTACGACAGATGAAGTACTCCATGTGTTGAAGTAAATATACTACGACAGGCAAAGTATGTCAACACCTTTTTTGTAAAAATTTTTTTCAGACAAAAAAAAGCTATCTGAAACTTTCGTTCCAGATAGCTCAATGTGCGATATTTTTATACTGCATTTACAGCAACAACTCTAAGCTCATTGCTTGAGATAAACTCAGTTTTAATCCCCACTCTGTTAAGCTCAAAAGCCTTTCTAAAAACTTCCTCCAATGTTGCGCACTTAATGATTTCGCCAATTGCCATTTTCAAACTCCTCCTAAAAATTTTCTTACTGACTATTCTATCGGTCAGCTTTTTTGTTTTCTTAACTCTTTTCAGGAGAAATAATACCATGTCTTTTATCACACAAGTGTCACACTACTTAAATGTAACAATAGTAACGCCAGCATCACCCTCTCCAAACTCACCGAGATGGAACTCCGCTACGTTCTTGCACTTGCGAAGATACTGCTGCACGCCTGCTCGAAGGGCACCTGTTCCTTTGCCGTGTACTACACGTACTGAAGTAAGGTGACTGATATAGGCATCATCAAGATACTTCTCAAGCTTCGCAATACCTTCATCAACTGTGCATCCAAGAAGATTAATCTCTGGAGAGATGGATGCTGCCTTATTGAATCCACCGTAAGTCATATTCTTAACTCTTGTACCCTTCTTTGGAACAAACTTATCATCTTCCTCGATAAGCACAAGGTCCTTAATATTCACTGTGGACTTCATGATACCCATCTGTACTGTCACATCACCCTTTGAATTAGGAGCTGTGCAAACATTTCCTGTAAGATTCATAGAAAGAACCTTTACCTTATCTCCCACATGAAGATTTGTAGGTATGTTGTTGTTCTCCTGAACCTCCTGCTTTTCCTTAGCCTTGCTCTTTGATTTATTTACACCCTGACCCAGAGCCTGACGCTTTGCTTCCATGGCAGAAATATTTCCGCCACCCTTACCAAATTTATTAAAGTCACGAATGGCTTCATCAGCAATATCTTTTGCCTCCTGAAGGATAGCTGCTGCATCCTCATGAGCCTGACGAATAAGCTCCTCGCGCTGTGCCTTAATCTTTTCTTCCTTTGCTGTTGCATTGGCAAGCTTAGCCTCTGCTTCCTTAAGAGCAGCTGCTGCCTCTGCTGCGTCCTCCTCTACCTGATGACGCTTCTGCTCCAAATCTACCATCAAATCTTCAAATGACTTATCGTCCTCTGAAAGTCTACCTTGCGCATCCTCAATTAAATCAGCAGGAATTCCAAGCTTTGAAGAAATTGCAAAAGCGTTAGACTTTCCTGGAACACCAATAATCAAATGATATGTTGGGCTAAGAGTCTCCAGTGAAAATTCACAGGAAGCATTTTCCACTCCCTCTGTTGAAAGAGCATATACCTTAAGCTCACTATAGTGAGTGGTAGCCATAGTTCTAACATCTAAAACGTGAAGTCTGTCTAAGATAGACTGCGCCAGAGCTGCACCTTCCTTAGGATCAGTACCAGCACAAAGCTCATCGATAAGAATAAGGAACTGAGGAACCTTCTGCTCCTCCTTTGTTCCGTGTATTACCTTTGAGTAGACAAAATCCTTCTTATTCTCAGCTATAAGCTTCTCAGTCTCCTTGGAATAGCTTCCACCATTGATTGCCTCTAAAATGTGGACAATGTTAACCATGTGAGATGAGAATGTGGAAAGTGACTGCTCGATAGACTGCTCGTCACCGATATCTGCATAAACATCATCAAATACTGCTATCTGACTTCTATCCTTTGCTGGAATATGAAGACCAGCCTGAGCCATAAGTGTAAGCAGACCACAAGTCTTAAGTGATACAGTCTTACCACCAGTATTAGGTCCTGTAACAAGAAGAAGATTATAATCCTCTCCCAGCTTTATATCTGTAGCAACAACCTTCTTAGGATCAAGAAGTGGATGTCTTGCCCCACGAAGGTTTATGATTCCATCCTCATTAAACTCAGGACTGCTGGCATTGAGCTCGATTGCGTAACGTCCCTTTGCAAGAATGAAATCAATCTCTGTAAGTAATTCGTAATTACGGATGATTCCCTCTGAAGCCTCTGCAATCTGATTAGAAAGAATAGCAAGGATTCTCTCTATCTCATCCTGCTCACGTACCTGAAGCTCACGCATCTCGTTGTTCAAATCAACAGCCTGCATTGGCTCAATAAAGAAGGTACTTCCTGTTGAAGACTGATCGTGAACCATACCTGGAACCCTTGATTTGTAATCAGCACGAACTGGGAGACAGAAGCGTCCACCACGAACTGTAACTACTGGTTCCTGAAGGTAGCCTCTTGTAGTGCTGTTGTTAAGCATAGAATTCATTACGCTTTTAATCTTCTCGTTAGTGCGCTGCATTCCCTTTCTGATGTCAAAAAGAGCTGTGCTGGCATCATCTGCAATAGTCTCCTCATCAATGATGCATCTTCTAATCTCGTTGAGAATCTTCACCTCTGGAGAAAGACCATTGAAGTAGAAGGACAGGGCATCTTCCTCCTCCATCTGGCTGCCATACTTAGCAACTCGCTTTGTAACCTCAAGGACATTTGCTACCGCAAGAATCTCCTCAATACTGAGAGAAGAACCAAGCTCCAATCTGGCAAGTGAAGGACGTAAATCTGTAGTGCCGCTTACACTTACATCCGAAAACTTTACCAAACGATTAAAGGCGCAGGCTGTCTCCTGCTGCATCACCTTAATCTCTTCGATGTCATTTATTGGAAGGAGCTGCTTACAGCGAAGCTTACCTGACTCACAGGTAGCCTTCTCGGCAAGTCGCTCTATTATTTTGTCGTACTCTAATGTTTTTAAAACTTTAAGATTCATTATTCTTCTGTTCCTCTCATATATGAACATATACAATCTTATATCATTATATATAATCTTCGATAAATATCTACATAAAATAAGGGCTGGATTTCTCCAGCCCAATACTTATCTAGATTTCTCTATTCTTAATCTCAATATAAGATTTCACAACTTCAATCAGTCTGTCATAGTCCATAACTCCAGTATCCAGACAGAAGTCGTAGTTTCTGGCATCGTTCCAATCACGACCTGTGTAATACTTGTAGTAATCAGCACGGTGCTTATCAATATCATGCATACGCTTCAAAAGCTCTGCATCTGTTCCACTTACCTGTCTGCGCAAACGAGTGAGGCAATCCTCCTCTGATGCATAGAAGAAAAGCGAAAGCACATAGGCTCTGTCCTTCAAAATATAATCTGCACAGCGGCCTACTATAATACAGCTCTGAGTGTTGGCGATTCGCTTGATAACATCTGCCTGAAGCTCAAACAAATTGTCATCTGAGGTGAAGGCTGCATACTCTGGACTTAAAGGAAGTCCCTTGTAATGTGCCTTGGCAGAAAGGAAAATCTTTCTGACATGCTCATCAACCTCTCCGAAAAGCTCCTCGTTGATTCCACTCTGGTCTGATGCCATTCGAAGAATCTCTCTGTCATAAACTGGAAGACCTAGCTCCTTGCCAAGCTTCTTCGCAAGTGTAAGACCTCCCGAACCATAACTACGTGCAATCGAAATAACTAGCTTCTTGTCCTCTGACATGTGAAAACCTCCCCCATATTTACGCATTTCCTACGCTAAGCAAGAAATGCTTATTCTCCCAAGTATGCCTTCTTGATAGAATCATCATTCATAAGAGTTTTAGCATCTCCCGACAAAACGATATTCCCCGTCTCCAATACATACGCTCTGTCTGCAATAGCAAGTGCCTTCTTTGCATTCTGCTCTACCAAGAGTACTGTGGTGCCTGCCTTGGAAATCTCCTGGATGATATTGAAAATCTCCTCAACGTAGATAGGAGAAAGACCCATTGAAGGCTCATCCATAAGGATGATGCGTGGCTGACTCATAAGAGCTCGTCCCATAGCAAGCATCTGCTGCTCACCTCCTGAAAGGGTACCTGCCAACTGATTCTGGCGCTCCTTCAAACGTGGAAAACTTTCGTATACACGCTCAAAAGCATCCGCGATTTCCTTCTTGTTACTTCTAGTATATGCTCCCATTTTCAAGTTTTCAAGCACTGTTAATCCTGGGAAAACTCTTCGTCCTTCAGGCACATGAGCCATGCCCATAGATACTATTTTGTGTCCTGGAATCTTTGTGATATCAACGCCTTCAAGGAGCACCTGTCCTGAAGTTGGCTGAAGCATACCAGAGATTGTCTGAAGAGTGGTGGTCTTGCCGGCGCCGTTTGCACCGATGAGCGCAATGACCTCCCCTTCGTTAACCTCAAAGGAGATGCCCTTTAGAGCTTGGATAACTCCATAATTTACGATTAAGTCTTTTACTTCTAACATATTACTCTCCTAAATAAGCCTTAATAACTTCAGGGTCATTTAACACATCGCTGGTCTTTCCCTGCGCAAGCACGCGCCCGAAGTTTAATACCGTAAGCTTCTCACAGATTCCTGAAACTAGCTTCATATCATGTTCAATAAGAAGAATTGTCACGCCAAATTCTTTTCTGATGAGAGCGATTGTGTTCATCAAATCACGCGTTTCATTTGGATTCATACCTGCTGCAGGCTCATCCAATAGAAGAAGCTTTGGATTAGTAGCTAAGGCTCTTGCAATTTCAAGCTCTCGCTGTTTTCCATAAGGAAGATTAGAGGCGAGAATATCAGCCGAAGAATCAAGTCCAAATACTGAAAGAATCTCCAGTGCCTTTTTATCCATTTCCTTCTCTGTGGCAAAATACTTTGGAAGTCTGAAAATACCTGTTGCGGTGCCATATTCAAAGGAATTGTGTAATCCGATTTTTACATTATCAAGTACACTCTGGTCTCCGAAAAGACGAATATTTTGGAAGGTACGAGCTACACCAGCCTTGTTAATGTCTGCTGTTTTCTTACCTGTGACATTCTTACCATCCAGATAAATCATTCCATCTGTAGGTTTATAGATTCCGGTAAGCATATTGAAAACTGTAGTCTTACCTGCTCCGTTAGGTCCAATCAATCCATAAAGCTCTCCCTGCTCGATAGAAAGATTAAACTCATCAACAGCTCTAAGTCCTCCGAAGGAAATGCCTAAATTTGTAACTTCAAGTAAGCTCATTACTGCACCTCCTTCTTCTTAAATTTGCCAAGTATAGCTGCTGTTGTAAGACCGTGATCATCTCTCCACTTAAGGATAGCTGGTGCCCAGTTAAAGAGCATCAGAACAATCAGCACAATTGAGTAAATAAGCATTCTGTAGGTTGAAAGTCCTCTTAAAAGCTCAGGGAGCATTGTCAGAACAACTGCTGCAATAACCGAGCCTGAGAAATTTCCGATTCCACCAAGTACTACATAAACCAGTATCATGATGGACATGTTATAACCAAAGTTGTTTGTTGTTGCTGTAAGAGAATTGATGTTGTGAGCATAAAGCACTCCACCAAGTCCTGCGATAGCTGCCGAAATAGTAAATGCCACAAGCTTGTACTTTGTAACAGGAAGTCCTACTGTCTCCGCTGCAATCTGATTATCACGGATAGCCTTTACTGCACGACCAGTTCTTGAGTTAACAAAGTTGTGTGTAACAACAAGTGCCAGAATAAGCAACAATACTGCAATAGTAAATGTAGACTGACGAGGCGTTCCAGTAATACCCTGTGGACCATTGATGAGCATCTTGCCATCAATATCCATTCCGAGAGAAAGCTGATCCTTAATAGAGAAATGTACTCCCTTTGAATCCTTGCCAATGTACATAACATTGATAACATTCTTGATAATTTCGCCAAAAGCCAGCGTAACGATTGCAAGATAATCACCTCGAAGTCTAAGAACTGGAATAGCAATTAAGAAACCAAAAAGAGCTGCCATTGCTGTTCCAATTACAAGAGCTAGAATAAATCTTGGCACATCAGGAATGGTTTCCTGGAATACTCTTGAGAAAAATGCAGAAGAGAACGCACCAACGCACATAAATCCTGCATGTCCAAGAGAAAGCTCTCCTAGATATCCAACGCAAAGATTAAGTCCAACTGCCACAAGAGAATAAGCACAGACTGGAACAAGAAGTCCCTTCATAAGAGAGCTAAGATTTCCTGTGCTTTCCATAACTGACATTACAATGTAAAGTACTACGATAACACCGATTGTCACTAATAATTTCTGTGTAGATTTGTTTAAATTCTTGTATAAATTCATAGTCGCCACCTACACTTTCTCTTTGATTTGCTTGCCTAAAATTCCGGTAGGCTTAACCAAAAGTACAATAATTAATACCGCAAATACGATAGCATCTGCCAGCTGGCTGGAGATGTATGCTTTTGCTAAAATCTCGATAATTCCAAGAAGGAGTCCACCGATAAGTGCTCCTGGAATTGAACCGATTCCACCAAATACAGCAGCTGTAAATGCCTTGATACCTGGCATTGAACCTGTATAAGGAGTAAGTGATGGATATGAGGAACAAAGAAGTGCACCTGCGATTGCTGCAAGTCCTGAGCCAATTGCAAAGGTAAGTGAAATGGTTGCATTTACATTGATACCCATAAGAATTGCTGCTTCCTTATCCTCTGAAACAGCACGCATTGCCTGAC
Organism: Pseudobutyrivibrio sp. UC1225; assembly: GCF_900115215.1. NCBI lineage: Bacteria > Bacillati > Bacillota > Clostridia > Lachnospirales > Lachnospiraceae > Pseudobutyrivibrio > Pseudobutyrivibrio sp. UC1225. The sequence goes on from NZ_FOVQ01000013.1 coordinate 11,302, forward strand.
CTGGCTTTGTGTTCTTTACGAACCACATAAGGACAATCATGATTACTACACATGTAATAATGGTAATGATTGCATTGCCTGTGATTTTAAGTGTGCCACCAGCAAGTGAAATTCCCTGCCACTTGATTACTGAAGTGAAGCTTACAGGATTTGAACCAAACAACATCAACGCCATATTCTGAAGGAAATAGCTGACACCGATAGCTGTAATCAACACTGCCAGATTAGTTGCCTTTCTAAGTGGTTTATATGCTATCTTTTCTATAATCATTCCAAGTGCTGTACAGCATACAATCGAAATAACAATAGAAAGTACAGCAGGCATGCCAGAATTTGCCATGCACATGAAAACAACATATGCGCCAATCATGATAACGTCGCCATGAGCGAAGTTAAGCATCTTTGCGATACCATAAACCATGGTGTATCCCAAAGCGATTATTGCATATACGCTTCCAAGGCTTAATCCATTGATTAAATAGGTTAAAAATCCCATAACTACAATACTCTCTTTCGTATAAGATAAAATTAGATGCAGAGCTGCCCCATCTTGGAACAGCCCTGCATCGTCATTGATGCGCTAATTAATCTACTGAAGCATATGCTCCATCTTTGATAATTACGGCTTTAGGTGCCTTTGATACCTCACCTTTATCGTTCCAGCTCATTCCCTCACCTGTAAGTCCATCGTAAGATACCTTCTGGATCTCAGCGATAAGTGCCTCGCAGATTTCCTCTGCTGAAGCCTCAGGTGTAAGACCTGCTGACTCAAGAGCCTTCTTAAGGATGTAAACTCCATCGTAAGCATCAGCTGCGAACTGGTTAGGTGTTCCGCCAAACTGCTCTTCATACTTAGAAACAAAGTTCTTTGTTGCCTCATCCTCTGCGTCAGCAGCGAATGGTGTAAGAAGGTATACACCTTCTGCAAGGCTTACATCGAAGTTTTCAACTGAAAGAAGTCCATCAAAGCCATCTACACCAAACATTACTGGAGCATATCCCATTTGGTTTGCCTGTGTAAGTACGATTGATCCTTCTGTGTAGTAGAAAGGAAGGAAAAGAAGATCTGCCTCTGCGTCCTTACACTTCTGAAGCTGTGTTGTGAAATCAGTCTTTGAATCTGCAGTGAAAGCTTCTGTTGCCACGATCTCAAGTCCAATTGCCTGAGCCTCTGCTGCAAATGTCTGATATACACCTGATGAATATGGATCTGAGCTATCGTAAATTACGCCCACCTTTGTTGCCAGCTCATTATCCTTAATATAGTCTGCAGAAACCTTTCCCTGGTTAGGGTCAGAGAAGCAAACCTGGAATACATTGTCATGTCCGCTTGTTACATCTGTTGATGAAGCAGATGGTGTAAGCATAAACATTCTATCTGCGTATGTCTCAGCAGATACTGCCTGTCCTGCACCTGAAGTAACTGTTCCTTCGAGAATCTGCATTCCCCAGTCCTTCAAAGTATTATATGCATTTACTGACTTCTGCTGATCAGCCTCGTCATCCTGGAAATTGAAAGAAATATTATAGCCATTAATTCCGCCTGCCTCGTTAACTTCATCTACTGCAAGCTGAATAGCATTCATAACACCCTGTCCGTACTGAGCAGCACCACCTGTGATTGGTCCAATACCACCAATTCTCCATGTGAGTTCTCCTGATGTGTCTACTGATTCTCCACCTGTAGCTGCTTTGTCACTTCCGCAACCTACAAATAAAGAAGCTGCCATTGCTGCACAAAGTGCTAAACTTAAAGCCTTCTTTTTCATAATTATACCTCCTGTCTTTTTCGCCGGTGAAACTTCTCGTTCACTTCAACACTTTAGTTCGCGAAACTACTTTGAAGATATAATAAATCTTGTTTAAACTATTTGCAAGAAAAACTTTCACACTTTAACTCGTTGATGTGTCCCTCGGGTAGTTTTTCCTCATCAAGTACCAGTGGTCCAAATGCCGTTCTTTTAAGCTCTAGCACGGTTTTCCCCACTGCAAAAAACATCCTTTTTACCTGGTGAAATTTTCCTTCATGAATGGTAATATAACAGGATTTTCCACCTTCATATTTCACTGTAGCAGGTGCTGTGGGCTCGCCCTCACCAATGTGAACTCCCGCCTCCAGAGCTGCCACATCCTCAGAAGTTAATTCATCATCTAACTCTACATAATAGGTTTTATCCACATGCTTCTTAGGCGAAAGCATGTCGTGAGCAAGCTGGCCGTCATTAGTGATAAGCAAAAGACCTGTAGTGTCCTTATCTAATCTTCCAACAGGTGCCAGCCCCTTTGGTGCATCAGGACACTGACTGTAAAACACATCCATGATTGTTCTCTCATGGGCATCTTCTGTAGCGGTGATAACCCCCTTAGGCTTGTTGATAACATAGTATGAAAATTTCTTATATGTGTATTCTTTACCCTGATATGAAATCAGGACTGTATTTTCATCTACCTTAGTCTCAGGTTTTGTAGCTTTTTCTCCATCAACAAAAATAAGGCCCTTCTTAAGAAGAGCCTTAACCTCAGACCTTGTTCCGATATTTAATTCTACCAAAAGCTTGTCTAATCGCATCATATTCAATTCACCTTAGTATGAAATTACTTCGTAACCTGTCTCTGTAACAAGTACCTGATACTCCCACTGAGCAGATGGCTTACCATCAAGTGTGGAAACCTCCCAACCATTGTTAGGATCAGTCTTAATCTTCTGTGTACCCATGTTAATCATTGGTTCGATAGTAAACATAAATCCTGGAACTAAAAGAAGCTCTGTGCCAGGAAGTGTGTTGTAACCAACCCATGGCTCCTCGTGGAACTCAAGTCCTACACCGTGTCCGCCAATCTCACGAACAACCTGATAACCATTAGCGTGAGCGTGCTTGCAAATAGCAGCACCTACATCACCAAGGAAGCCCCATGGCTTAACCTGCTCAAGTCCAAGATCACAACACTCCTTTGTAACCTCAACAAGTTTCTTTGTCTCTGGATCAACATCACCAATCATAAACATTCTTGATGAATCAGAATAATATCCGTCTAAAATTGTAGAACAGTCTACATTTACAATATCACCGCTTTTAAGAATTACATCCTTTGAAGGATATCCGTGGCAAACCTGATCATTTACTGATGTACATACGCTATATGGGAAGCCCTCATAATTAAGAGGAGCTGGAATACCACCCATTTTTGTAGTGGTATCATATACAATCTTATCAATTTCTGCTGTGCTCATGCCTTCATGAATTGCCTCGGCAACTGCATCGAGACAAGCCATGTTAATAACTGCTGACTGTCTAATCTTCTCTACCTGCTCTGGTGTCTTAAGCATGTCATGTGTTGGAACCTTGTGCCCCTTCACAGCAAAGCTTTCAATCTTTCTATCCATTGCCTCGTGGCACTGCTTATACTTACGACCACTGCCACACCAGCATGGGTCATTGCGATTTATCTTTTGCATTTCTACGTAAACCTTTCTTCTCTGCTTTAAACTTTTCCTTGTCCTCATCAGTCAAACCATTAATATAATTTATCTTTGTATGTTTGAGAGTAATGTCTCCAAGAACAAACTTATCCCATAACTTTTTATTTATTTTAACAGAATGCTCGTCTCTGATAAGACCATAGTTATAGCCATCGTATTTATAGGCTGCCTGGCTAGGTCCATTTTCTTCAGCGAGGTGATTCTGATATTTTTCTGCTATAGCTGCAATTCTAATTTGCTCATTTATAGTTTCCTCATCACAAGGAAGCTTTTCCCACTGCACATCAAGTAAATCCTCCCAGAAATCATTGATGGCATAAGCAAGGTCTGTCTCTTCTTCAGCAGAGAGAGTATCCAGCCCCTCTGCTACCGCAAGCCGATAAAAAAGATGGTCATGAATGGCCATATCTATAACTACATCCTTAGATGCGCTTTGGATAAAGGTTTCATTGGTGTAGAGATTCCAGAAATCTTTTGTGTAATCAGCATTATACACCTTTGCCTGCTCCTCTACCTTCCTTTCTTCAAAAAGAATGTAGAAGGCAAGATCTCTGAAGGTAACCTCTTCATCATCAATGGTAACCGCAGCGTCATCCAGGTGTGCATTATAATCCAACGGCCCCCTGCCATCTCCCATGTTTATAAGTGCGTAGACTACTACACCTGCGCACAAAATAACACCTATCAGTTTTGCAATCCTTTTAATAATCATAGCACCCTTCTAATCGTAATGATTGAGTGACATGTAACAGGTCTGTAGTTAGTAATACCTGTGGCTGTACTCTGAGCCTCTACAATAAGACCGCCACCAGCATAAAAAGCTACGTGACCTGGGTAACAAACTATATCTCCCGGCTGCATATAATTATAACTTACTTCCTGACCCACACTACGGAAAGAACCCGAGGTCATACGTGAGCCGTAGGTAATGCCAAAGTTTGCAAGGACACCCTGTACAAAACCTGAGCAATCACAGCCGTCTGTAAGGGATGTTCCACCCCAAACATATCTGTTTCCAACAAACTGATTTGCATAGGATACAACACTGGAACCACTGATTCCTGTGGTATAACCTGGATTTAAATCGCCATTAACATTGTAGTTTCCTGATGTCTTAACAGCACCACTTGTTCCACCAGCTGCAGCTCTGGCGGCAGCTTCTCTGGCAGCTCTAAGTGCTGCTTCTCTGGCGGCAATCTCCTTAGCTTCCTTAAGCTCCGCATCCAAATCGTCCATCTCGCCGCGCTTCTCAGTAACCATAACCTCAAGAGCAGATTCCTGAGTCTTCAGTTCCTTTTTCGCTGATTCGAGGGAAGCCTTTTCTTCCTCTAATGCAGCTGCAAGCTCTTCGATTTCAGCCTGTGTGGCGATGAACTGGTCAAGCTTAGCTCTATCATATTTCTCAACACTCTTAGCGTAATCAACTCGATTTAAAAACTGTGTTATCGATCCTGACTGAACGAGCATCTCAAAAAGACTTTCCTGTGGTGTCTCGTACATGTATTTGATACGAAGCTTCATTGCTTCATACTGAGCTTCCCTGGCTGCTGTAGCATCTGCTAATGCTGCCTGTGTATCTTCAATTTCTGCTGCAGTAGAATCAATTTCTGCATTAATCTCGGCTATCTGGCTAACCAAGCTATATAAATCAGCATCTAAGGCATCTATCTCATCCTGTAATGCGTCCTGCTCAGCTTCAATCTCTGAAATAGAACGAACGGCATTGGAAACTGTGGAATCCGAAGCAAGCACTGCAACGCATACCACTATACATAAAGCTGCCTTAGCTATTTTTGAATATTTCATAAACACTATCTCCAATAACCTTATAAACCCAATATATAGAGAAATTTACACAATCCCTCTATATTATGATACAAGTTATAGGAACCCTTTTCAACCTAAAAACGAAAATGACCTCAGCCTAAGCTGAGGTCTAATTTGAAGCCATTATGAAATTGTAACTAGCAAAGTTTCATGCGAATTTCCTTAGTAATTATGTCTGTATAGCTGAAGGATAACAACTGTGATGGACATGTCTCGGTGTCGTCAACTAATATAGTAAATACACTTGGGTAAGCTTCTTGAATAACACCTTGCTGAATGTCAACCTTGTTACGACCCTTGTCTAACTGAATAACAACTCTACTACCGCATTGCGATCTAACAGATTCGCGCACCTTGTCGAAGTCCTCTCGTTCCATGATGTCTCCCCCTTTTCTAGCAATATAAATATTGCAGTTCTAGCAATTTATATTTTGCTGAATCTAGTTTACCATTTTTTGTATAATTTGTCAAAATTTTATACAAGTTTTTTGAATATTTATTATAAAAAATGTCTGTCAGACCTAGAAAACGTTACACTTTATAACTTTTATTAAAGCTACATTTAAACTTCAAAGTAATCACATTTCATTCATTTGATAATTAAGTTTGACTAATTTATAATGAAATTATCAAAAACCTTGGAGGTACACATGTTAAGAACTATCATAGTGGTTTTGTTTATCAGTATTTTTCTGATTTGCAGTATTCCTATTTGGGGAATTCTTTTTATTTTAGGATTATTCAATAAGAGAGCAAAAGACGTTATCGGTTATAAAATTGTAGCTTGGGCCTTTGGTGTGGTTGCCTTCCTAGCTGGTGCGAAATATGAAGTACACGGCTTAGAAAACATTCCAAAGGATAAGACCGTTCTTTTTGTTGGAAATCATCAGAGTTACTTTGATGTAGTAATCGGATATCATCTTTGCCCTGCTGTCACAGGTTTCCTTGCAAAGGACGACATCAAAAAAGTTCCTCTTCTCAGCACCTGGATGGTAATAAACTATTGCTTATTCCTTACAAGAACAGATCCTCGTCAGGATTTAAAGCTTATTTTAAAAGCTCAGGAGTACATTAAGTCTGGCATCAATATGTTCGTATTCCCAGAAGGAACACGTTCTAAGACTGGTGAGATGGCTGAATTCCACGAAGCTTCTCTCAAGGTCGCAACAAAGACTAACAGTCTTATTGTTCCTGTTTGCTTCACAAACACAAGAGAGGTTTTGGAAGCTCACATGCCTAGATGCAAGCGTGCAAAGGTAATCGTAACCTTCCTTCCACCTATCGATCCAAATGCACTTGAGGGCGAGAATAAAAAACGCCCTGGAGCATATATCCAGAGCGTAATGAAAACTCAGCTTGATGCTGATGCAAAATTACTGTAAGCGATTCTTAATTGCTTCTACAACAGCGGTAAAGTTCATAAAGTGTGAAGCCTTAACCAATATAGTGTCACCACCGCGAATAATAGGTAATAAGTCTTCTAACATAGCTTCTACATTGGTATAGTGATGTGCCATGCAGGAGCTATTTTTTTGACTAAGAGATTTATTAATCTCCTCTGAAAGCTCACCTACTGTAAATACATATCCGATATGATTATCCTCAAGAGTCTGACCTATCTCATAATGGAGCTGACGCTCGTCCTCTCCAAGCTCTCCCATATCTCCAAGAACTGCAATCGAACGTCCTGGTGCTTTTCCAAGAACCTCAATAGAAGCCTTCATAGATACTGGATTTGCATTGTAGCAATCATCAATGATAGTAATATCTCTAACTTCGATAACGTTATTACGACCAGCAATTGTGCTAGCCTTCTCAAGGCCACGCTTGATTTCGTCATTTGTAAGACCAAGAACCTTGCCCATTGCTGTAGCAGCAAGTGCATTCATAACATTATGTGTTCCAGGAAGTGGAATATTAGCCTCGAAGGTTTCTCCGAAGGCATTGATTAAAGCATAAGTGCCTGTCATGCCATCTGCTGTAACTTCGCTGGCGCTAACCTCCTGTCCATTAAGACCATAGAAAATCTTTCTGATTCCGAGAGTATCTGCATTTATAAGCTTGTCGTCATCTCCATTGAGAATGACAGCGCCATTCTTATTCATATGCTCAAAGACTTCTGTCTTTGCCTGCAGGATTCCATCTCTTGTCTTAAGGAATTCAAGATGGCACTGACCAATATTTGTCATTACAACAAAATCTGGCTTTGCAATATCTCCCAAGCGATGCATCTCGCCAAAATCTGAGATACCCATTTCAACTACAGCTACCTGATGCTCATCTTTTATTCTGCAGATAGTAAGTGGAAGACCAATCTCGTTGTTGAAGTTGCCCTCAGTCTTGAGCACGTTGTACTTTGTACCAAGAACTGATGCAAGCATTTCCTTTGTACTTGTCTTTCCAACACTTCCGATAACACCTACAACAGGAATATCAAGCTGCATTCTGTAATTTGTAGCAATCTGCTTTAATGCAAGCTTTGTATCCTTCACGATGATGTATGGACCTGAAGCATTTTCAAGCTTTCTTTCTGAGAGGCTTGCTAAAGCTCCCTTTGAAAAAGCATCTTCAATAAAATCGTGACCATCAACTCTTGCGCCAACCATTGGGATGAACAGGAAATCCTTTTCGACCTTTCGGTTGTCATTGACGGCACCCTGTATTTCTGAATTTTGAAGGGCCTCCATGCCCTCTGGCATAATAAGCTGCCCGTCAACCACCTGAGCAACATGTGCCAATGTCATATTTTTCATATATCTTCTCTCTAATCTATGCGTACTTCATTAATGAAACCTTGATGAGATGCTCACACAAATCCTCAAAGTTCATGCCAACTACAGCTGCTTCCTGTGGAAGGAGACTTGTTGGTGTCATGCCTGGAAGTGTGTTTGCTTCAAGGCAATAAATGTTTTCCTTTTCATCCATCATGAAATCGATACGAGCATATGTTGTAAGACCAAGTGCCTTGAAGGCTGTCTGAGCATACTGCTGCATCTTGGTAGTAGCCTTTGTACTGATTTCTGCAGGACAAGTCTCAACAGCAGAACCTGCTGCATATTTATTCTTGTAATCATAGAAGCCCTGCTTTGGAGCAATCTCGATAATAGGAAGAGCCTTTCCTTCAATAACACCATCAGAAAACTCTCTACCCTTGATAAACTGCTCAATTACAACTTCATCTTCCCATTTGAAGGCTGCATCCAAGGCCGCATCAAGCTCATCTGGAGTATTTACGATAGTAACACCGATTGATGAGCCACCACAGTTTGGCTTAACGATGCATGGATACTTATCAAACTTGAACTTCTTGCGGTTTTCTTTCTTAAGTGAAACGCCTGTTGGAACAGGAACTCCTGCTTTTTCAATGACATTCTTTGTCATCTGCTTATCCATGGCAATTGCACTTGAAACGTAGTCATTTCCCGTGTATTTTATTCCAAATAAATCAAAGGCAGCCTGAACCTTACCGCTTTCGCCCTCTCCACCGTGAAGAGCCATAAATACCACATCAGCCTTCTGACAGATTTTGATAACGTTTGGTCCAAAGAAGCTTGAGCTCTGATCTGGACGGCTAGCCTTAATAGCCTCAAGGTCTGGTGCCTCTGTAGGAATATCTGCAACCTTTACAGAATTAGCCTCACTATTCTCAAAAATATCAGTGATATCACATTCTGCATCCTTATATCCCATAAAGACATCAAGCACTAATGCTCTATGACCTCTGTTTCTAAGGGCTTTTGCCACCATTGTACCAGACTTGAAGGAAACGTCTCTCTCTGAGCTTAATCCACCAGCCAAAACTACTATATCCATAAAACTACCTTTCAAATATTAAAAATTTATTTTACCATGCGTTAATATAGTATTTTTTTCGAAAAAATACAAGTGCCCCAGGATAACCAGTTTCCTTATTTGCTCTAGATTTTCACTAATGTGCCATTCATAAACTCCACAAGATCTTTTGATGCATTTAAAAAGTTTCTTATTATGTCAGCTCCATTTCTATCTCCTATGGATTCGCAAACATCCATTTGAATCATTAATGAATGAAATAAGGTCCGTGTATCATTATCACTTAGATATCTGGTAAATATATATTCCAAGCACTGTTTTACTGTAGAATAATCATTTTTCATCATGCAAACCTTTGCTAGAGCAAAGGAAGTCTCCAAATATTTATCCACCATAAATGGGCTTCTTGGATCTAATTCATTTGCCAACAGACCTCTACATATTAATTCAGCAGTCTCTATATCCCCCATAATTCGATATGCCTCGCTAATTTCGTAAAAAATCTGATATTCAACCTGAGATAATTTCACATTTGGTAAATCCCTATAATCCGGTATCTTTCTCCTAAGCTCAAAGGTTTGTATTATCTCATCAAGGAATTGTTCTACACTGAGTCCTCGCTTCCTTATTGATATAAGATGCCCTAATGTGTAATATTGCATGTTTTCCCGTTTTTCCTCTTCGTCGTTCTCCTCCTCACACTCCTCCATCAAACATCTAAACTTCTCCAGCTTCTTTTCTATTTCGTCTCCACGTCCCTTTTTTATAGCCATCAGTAATTCTTTTCTAGCTGCCTTAAGACCAAATACGCTTTCCATCCACAGCTCATCATAGATTATCCCAATGGATTCAAATATGCTGTCTAATTTCATAAATATCCTTCGGCTTGGCAGTTCTTTTCCAGCCTCAAGCCTTGCAATTGTGCTTATAGCGCAATCAATCATTTCCGCTAACTGCTGCTGGGTTAATTTGAATTCTTTTCTCAACCATTTCAAGTAGTTACTGAAACCTGTTTTGTGCATAAAAAATACCTCCTATATCTATAATGTTAATGAATCGCATTATATCAACAGGAGGTTAAAATTCGTTGTTAAATTTTTTATTAAATCCCGAACTTTAGAACTCTGGCTCTATAAGACCGTAAGCTCCGTTCTTTCTCTTATAAACTACATTAATTTCATCTGTATCAGCATTTCTGAACATAAAGAAGTCATGTCCAAGCATTTCCATCTCAAGGCATGCATCCTCAGCATACATTGGCTTCATATCAAATTTCTTAGTACGGATAATCTGAATCTTATCATCATCCGCTATCTTTTCCTCAATGAAATCCTGAGCGAAAATAGCTCTTGAATCAGACTGTTTTCTGTCGATAATCTTATTTCTGTGCTTCTTGAGCTGAGCTTCCAATGTGTTTGTAACTGCCTCGATTGAAGCATACATATCAGAAGTAACTTCCTCTGCTCTCAAGTAACTTCCCTTCATAGGGATTGTAACTTCTATTTTCTGACGTCCTTTCTCTACGTCCAATGTAACGATTGCTTCAGTATCCTTGTTAAAATACTTGTCTAACTTCTTAAAGCGCTCCTCCACCGCTTCCTTAAGACCCTGGGTTAATTCGATGTTCTTTCCTGTGATTGTTGTTTTCATGATGTCGTACCACCTTTACCGAATATTTAATAAATTAAGGAGGGACCCATTTATGGGAGGATCCCTTCATTTCCTGAACTGCCCATTGCCAAAGGCAATTTACCATGGCAGTTCTTCCTTTGATTAATAATGGAATTTAATTTATTATGTAATTAGTATAGCAATTGAATTTAAAAACCTCAAGAATTTATCTGATAATTAATAATTTCTTAATATATTGTATATACTAATAATGTGTAGTACAGCAAATAATAAGGAGATTCTCATGAAAAAGACCGCTTTAATAACTGGAGCAAGCAGAGGTATCGGACGTGCCATCGCCATTGAACTGGCAAAGAATGGCTATCATCTTGCCCTGTTTTGCCACAGCAATATAGACATGCTGAACGCGCTCGCAGAGGAGCTTGGCAAAAAATACATAGTTGAAGTTTACACCTATTGCGGTGATATATCTGACTATGGATTCACCATTCCAGCCTGCGAGGATGCTTTAGAAAAGCTTGGGCAGATAGATGTACTTATCAACAATGCCGGCGTGGCTCACCTCGGATTACTAACATGTATGTCTGTGGATGAGTGGGAACACGTTATTAACACCAATCTTTCAGCTGTTTTCTATACCAGCAAAACCATCGCACCTTCTATGATTCGCCGCAAGTCTGGTGATATCATCAACATCAGCTCAATGTGGGGCTCTGTAGGTGCCAGCTGCGAGGTAGCTTACTCAGCTTCTAAGGGTGGTGTAAATTCCTTCACAAAAGCCTTTGCCAAGGAGCTTGCCCCTAACGGAGTTGCTGTAAATGCCATCACCTGCGGTGTTGTTGATACAGATATGAATGGTCAGCTCTCTGACGATGAGAAGGCTGAACTTGCAGAAGAAATTCCAGTTGGTCGCTTCTGCAAGCCTGAGGAGATTGCACAAACTGTTTTAAGCATAATAAATGCCCCATTCTACATGACGGGGCAGATAATCGGAGTTGATGGGGGCTATATTTGATATATAACAAGGACTATAATTCCCATCACGCATATAATATAGGGTAGAAATACATTTTTATATGCTATTTCTAGTTTTGAGAAGGGCTAATTTAGATGTCCAAGCATATAATAATCAAATTATTTAAATAATTATATGCTTTTTTAGAAGTTTTATGTCTCTAAATATCTTGTATGAGCATATAAAATGAAAGGTTTTTTCTTTTTTATATGCTTGATAAACTAAAAATGCCTGTTTTAAGCATATAATTATTTAGAAATTTAATAAGTTATATGCTTTGTCATTTAAAAATGGATTATAAAATCAACCTCTTCAAGTATTCCCTATACTTCTCAGCCTCCTCATCAGGGAAGCAAATACTTGCTCCAACACCTGTGAGCCAACCATACAGCTGAGGGCTGACCGCCACATTGATTCGAGCCTTTACATAGTCTTCTCCGTCAGGTCGAAGGTCTATGCCTGTGCCAAATTTATCAAGGGTGACACCTACCAAATGCTTCGGAAATCTAATAGTGATTGCACGTTCCTCGCCAGCAAACATGCTGACATGATGTCTGGCGTACTCATGAGGGTTCAGGGCATTTCGCTGCTCTATACCTTCTCTAGAATCCTCAAGCATTTCCGCAGAAACCATTTTATCCACACGATAGTGACGTATCTCCTGATTCTCTCCGTCAAAAGCTACAAGATAATAGTTCTCATCATTTCTAATAAGGAAAGCTGGGCTTACCTTATATATCTTTCCTCCATGACGGGGCTTCATTTCCTTTGTCAGTGTCCATTCCTGATATTTGAAGGACATCATCTTATCGTTATCCAGACATTGATAAATAACATCAATTGTATAGAAAATCTTTTCATTAGCTGAAGTCGCCTTTTCAGGCACAACCACTTGACGCTGAAGCTGGGCGGCATCCTCCTTGCCTGCCAAGGTAGTCAACTTTTCCACAAGGTCTTTGGTTTTCTTCTGAGATATAAACTTTGATGCGCCAACTGCATCCACAAGAAGCTTTAATTCAGCCAGCTCAAATACGCGTGTGCCAATGTAGTAACCATGGTCGCCCTTTACCACATCCACACCAGCATCCATCAGCGTATCCATATCCTTATAGACTGTCTTTCTTTCCGCTGGAATTCCCCTTGCTTTAAGGCGGCGAGTCATTTCCACAGCATTGATTTGATGCTGTTCGTCACTCTCTTCCATAAGAATTTGATATTCATGTATAATCTTAAGCTTCTGGCCCCCAACGTGTGGCATTACCCCAATCCTCACTTTTCTATTTTATTTAAAACTTTTGTGATATAATCCTTATGTTTAAGTATAAAAGAAATATCAATTGTTTAAAAGGAATTATATGAGTAGACAAGATTTTTATAAAAAATGCAGAGAAGATTATCCTACCTTCACTTATCAGGGATATTCTTATGATTTAAATAACGAAGGTATCAGCATGACCTTTGATTTTTCTATCGATGGTCTAAGCGAATTTCATCCTACCTGGAGCATTCCACGCATCAACGAAGTAGCATCAATCGATGAAGCCCTTATTGACGACATGGTGTTCTCTCTTGGTATGGTAGAGCTTGTCAGCTATTGGAAGATAGCCTGCCCACCTACAGTAATTATCAAGGACAGAAACCTTTCTGCTGAGCAAATTAGCTGGTGGAAGAAGCTTTACTTCAACGGACTTGGGGAATTCTATTACACTAACGGTATCGAGGAGGACTTCGATGATTTCATGACTGTAAAATGCGAAGGAACAAAGCAGCCTAGATGCATCACTCCAAAGGACAGACCTCGCATCTCAGCTGGCAAGAAGCCACGTGTTATGGTTCCAGTAGGCGGCGGAAAGGATTCAGTAGTTTCTATCGAGCTTCTTCGTGAAAAAGCTGATGTTAATTGCTATGTTATCAATTCAAGAGGTGCTACAGATGCTACTGTTGAAGTGGGTGGCCTTACAGACCACACTATCTACGCTAAGCGTACTCTTGATAAAAATATGTTAGACCTCAATGCAAAGGGCTTCTTAAATGGTCACACACCATTTTCTGCGCTTGTTGCATTTTCAAGTATTATTGCTGGATATCTTAATGATTTACAGTTCGTGGCTCTTTCAAATGAGAGCAGTGCCAATGAATCCACTGTTGCAGACAGCTATGTAAATCATCAGTATTCAAAGAGCTTCGAGTTTGAGGCAGATTTCAGACACTATGAGAGAGATTTCATTGGCTCAGGAGTTTTCTACTTTAGCTTCCTGCGCCCACTTTCTGAGCTTCAGATTGCCATGCTCTTCTCACGTTTCAAGAAGTACCACGGCATTTTCAAGAGCTGTAATGTAGGTAGCAAGCAGGATATCTGGTGTGGACACTGTCCAAAGTGCCTGTTTGTTTATATCATCCTGTCTCCATTCCTTACACTTGAGGAATTGGATGCCATCTTTGGCAAGAGACTTTTCGAGGATGAGACTCTCATGGAGGATTTCGACAAGCTATGCGGCATCTTACCAGAGAAGCCATTTGAATGTGTAGGTAGCCGTGACGAGGTTAACGCCGCAATCACAGAAGCTATCAGCAAGTATGCTAAGAAGCAGCTTCAGCTTCCTGTACTTTTGATGCACTATCAGGACTCAGCAGTAGTTCCTGCCATCACATTCGAAAAATTCAAAAATCAGTATTCATCAGAACATGCTTTAGATGAATTCTTTGAAAATATAATTAAGGACGCACTATCAAATGAAGGAAACAATTAGAAATTTAGTTAATAATAAAAAGGTTTTAATTTTAGGATTTGGCCGCGAGGGCCAGTCAAGCTTTAGAATGATTTCATCCGTAGGCGGATATGAGTGCCTCGATATTGCAGATGCTAACGCTGTCAGCTCAGATCTTACAGCTATGCACAATGTTATTACAGGTGCTGCTTACTTAGATTGTCTTGATGACTACGATGTAGTTTTCAAGAGCCCAGGAATCGTTCTTCCAAAGGATATTAAGGAATATAAGTGCCACATTACCTGTCAGGCAGACCTGTTTCTTCAGGTTTACGGTGCTCAGACAATAGGAATTACAGGAACTAAGGGCAAATCCACAACATCTTCACTTTTATATCATATACTTAAGACATGTGGTAAGGATGTTCTCTTCGGTGGAAACATCGGTCTTCCTATTTTTGATATTACAGACCAGATTCATCCACGTACTATTATCGTGTTTGAGCTCTCATGCCACCAGTTGGAGTATGCTCACTACTCACCATCAAAAGCTATCCTCTTAAATCTCTATGAGGATCACCTTGACCACTATGGTTCAGTAGAAAAGTACTGGTACGCAAAGCAGAACATTTACAGAAATCAGGGCTACTGCGATTTCCTTTTCTGCAACCCAGATTTCTTACCAAAGCAGGGCGAATGCAAGGCTGCAATTATCAAGGTTAAGTCAGGAGATTTACCATTTGCATCCTTTGAGGAGATTCCAGGAGTTACACTTCGTGGTACTCACAATCTTTTCAACACAGCTTTTGTTTATGACGTTTGCCGTCGCTACGATATTAGCGATAAGGAATTCATGGAGGCTCTTGCAAGCTTCAAGACACTTGCTCACCGCCTTGAGTTCATCGGTACAAAGGACGGAATCGATTATTACGATGATTCAATTTCAACCACAGTAGAATCTGCTATCAGCGCCATTAAGGCAATTCCAAATGCAGGCACCATTCTCTTAGGTGGTATGGATAGAGGTATCGATTACGATCCACTTGTAGAATTTTTACAGACACGCACTTTAGAGCACATTATCCTCATGTACGACAGTGGAAAGGTTCTTCTTGAGAAGCTTCAGGCTGTTGCTACACCAGAATTTATGGAGCATGTGCATTACATAGAAGAATTAGCTGACGCCTGCGAATATGTTAAGGAAAACGCTAGCAAGGGCACAGCAGTTATTCTTTCACCAGCTGCAGCAAGCTATGGTGTATTCAAAAACTTCGAGCAGCGCGGTGATTTCTTCAAGGAACAGATTGGATTGTAAAAGCAGATGAGGTGTATTTATGGCACGTTCACGTTCCGGATTTTTAAATCAAGAAGGTCCAAGAGTAAAATTCTGTACAAAATGTAACTGTCGAATACCTGTAAACTCTCCTTACGAGCTTTGTAGGGATTGCATGAAAAAAGAACTCTTTCCAAAAGTGAAAGAGTTCATAAATGAAAACGATGATGTTAACGAAATGATTGTCGCTCAAGAGTTTGGAATTGAACGTTCCATCGTCCATGAGTGGGTTGTAGAAGGTCATCTAGAGTATAAGAAAAGGCTTGATTTTTAATCAAGCCTTTAAAAAATTACAAAATTAGATGGCTGATTTATGCAATTAATGCTCCTCTTGACTTCTATAAGCAGTTAAAGCATGCCACCTTGTGATTATCCTTATAATCATAAAGCTCTGGCTGCTCAGTTTTACATCTTTCTGTGGCATAAGGGC
The DNA here is from genome assembly GCF_900115215.1 of Pseudobutyrivibrio sp. UC1225. Taxonomy (NCBI): domain Bacteria; kingdom Bacillati; phylum Bacillota; class Clostridia; order Lachnospirales; family Lachnospiraceae; genus Pseudobutyrivibrio; species Pseudobutyrivibrio sp. UC1225. Next base: position 27,520 of record NZ_FOVQ01000013.1, read on the forward strand.
ATCTGGTATGAAATCTGCAGCCCCTAGGAATATCAAGAGGGCTTGGAATGTCTCCATCAATAATATCCCTATCCAAATCTAAAATATTTTCGGGCTCAATTCCCGGAACAGACTCTAAAAGAGCCTTTGTGTATGGGTGCTTCGGATTGAAATATACTTCATCGCTGTCTCCGATTTCCACCATCTTTCCCAAATACATTACACCGATTTTATCTGATATATGACGAACCATATTTAGGTCGTGGGCTATAAAAAGATAAGTAAGACCAAATTCATTCTGCAAATCTGATAAGAGATTTACCACCTGCGCTTGTATCGACACGTCCAAAGCAGATATTGGCTCATCACATAAAATAAACTCTGGATTTACAGCAAGGGCTCTTGCGATACCTATACGCTGTCTCTGCCCACCTGAAAACTCATTGGGATATTTGTACATGTCTGAGGCAGTCAGTCCCACCTTATTTAAAAGTGAAACAATTATCTCCTCCTGCTCTTCTTCAGTCTTTTTTCCAAGCATGGAAATATTTTCACTCATGATTTCTTTTACAGTCATGTGTGGATCTAATGCTGAATAAGGGTCCTGAAAGATTATCTGCATTCTCTTATGAATATTTTTAAGCTCTTTGCCTTTGATGTTTGTAATATCTGTCCCATCATAGATTATCTGTCCCTCTGTAGGCTCAAGCATTCGGATGATTGTTCTTCCAAGAGTGGATTTTCCACAGCCCGATTCGCCTACCAGGCCAAAGGTCTCACCCTTTTCGATTTTGAAGGAAATATCATCCACTGCTTTGACAGTTTCTTTTTTTGCTCCAAAGAGCTTTCTATTTACAGCAAAATGTTTGCTAAGATTTTTTATTTCTATTAAAGTGCTCATTACAAATCCTCAGTTATGCTCTAGCCAATTCTACGTATGTGTTATCTACCTGAATCAATCTTTCACGCTCACCCTTTTGACATTTAGGAATAGCCTTTAAAAGCGCCTTTGTGTAAGCATGCTTAGGAGAATACAGAATTTCTTCCTTAGTGCCTACTTCCACAATCTCACCGCTGTTCATTACAGCTATCCTGTCTGCAATGCTGGCTACCACTCCCAAATCATGAGTGATAAGTATGATGTCCATTCCCTCTGTCTCATGTAAGCTTTTCAGTAGTTTTAAAATCTGAGCTTGGATAGTAACATCAAGTGCTGTGGTAGGCTCATCAGCGATTAGAAGCTTTGGCTTTGAACAAAGCGCCATTGCAATAAGCACTCTTTGTCTCATACCACCAGAAAACTCGTGTGGATACTGCTTCAAGCGCTTTTCAGGTGATGGTATTCCTACCTTCTTAAGCATCTCTATAGCCTCGTCTTTCGCTTCCTTTGTGGAAATCTTATGATGTCTTTTTATAACCTCCACAAGATGCGCTCCTACTGTTTTTAATGGGTTTAAGGCAGTCATTGGATCCTGGAAAATCATAGCAATCTCGTTTCCACGGAGAAGTCTTTTTTCTTTCGTGGTGAGATTTTTCAGCTCTCTTCCATCAAAAAGCATTTCATCTGTATATGCTTTTCCATTCTCAGGAAGTATATCCATAAGAGCCTTCATTGATACACTTTTTCCACTTCCAGATTCACCCACTATGGCAAGCACTTCCCCCTTATCCATAGAGATATCTATGCCCTTTACCACCTTCACAGAATCTTTATCCTGTTTGAAATCCACCTGTAGATTTTTTATTGAAATCAAATTACCCATTTGCATACCTCGTACCCATTAAGAAGCTCTGCTTGGCTCTAAATATATTCTAAGAAGATTGCCAAGCTTATTAAATGAAAATATCGTAAATACGATAAGGAGTCCTGGAATAAGTGCCATATAAATAGAATTCTGCAGATTACTCTGTGCAGCCTGAAGAAGCTTTCCCCAGGATGACAAAGGCTCCTGAATTCCTATACCAAGAAAGCTGAGAGCCGATTCTGTCATAATGGCATCAGCTATTCCCGATGTAGCTGACACGATGATTGTAGGCATAACAGCAGGCATCAGATGTCTTAGAATAATCTTTACTGTATCTATCCCAAGAAAGGATGCATACTGAATGTATTCACGCTCCTTCAAGCTCATTACCTCTGCTCTTACCAAACGGGCTATTTCCATCCATGAGAAAAATCCGATAACAACAATTATGGAAAGAAGTCCCTTTTTGAAAAATATACTTACTACAGTGACAAGTATGAGCCATGGAATGGACTGGATAACATCTACTATTCTCATCAGGGTGAAATCCACCACTCCACCTAAAAAACCGGCAAGCATACCTATGGAAACTCCCAACACCGTGCTCATCAGCATGGCAAGAATACCAACTGTGATGGATACTCGACCTCCATATACAACTCTGGCAAAATAATCTCTTCCTATCTCATCTGTTCCAAACCAATGCCCCTTTGATGGCACCTCTAGGATATGAAGTACGTCTGTCTTTGTAGCCTCCAGTGGAAGCAGTGGAGCGATTATAGAAATCACAATTATAAAGATTAAAAATATGGCAGCTAAAATAGCAAGCTTATCCTTTAGGAAGGCTGCCCTTGTCATTTTGTTTCGTCTTTTTTTATCGTTCTTCAAAGCCTATACCGCCTTCCTGATTCTTGGATCTACCACGCAATAAAGTACATCAGATAGAAGATTTCCTATTATTACAAGTGTGGATGATAATACAAGTATTACCATGATTACTGGATAATCCATTCCCTGAACAGCCTTCACAAAATAAGGTCCAATTCCTGGCCAGCTGAAGACCGTCTCTGTAATTACTGCTCCTGTTACAAGGGTAGGCAGAGCCATACCTAGTCTTGTTACGATTGGAAGCAATACATTTTTTGAAACATGCTTAAAGATGATTTCTGATTTTTTTGCACCGAATGCTCTTTGCACCATTACATAGTCCTGAGAAAACTCGGTGATTGTAGATGAACGTACATATCTGATATTTCCTGGTAAAAATGCAAAGGTCAAAACCACATATGGCATCACAAAATGCTTTAGATAATCTACTAAATCATTGCTTCCTATGGTGTTCATTCCAAGAAGCGGAAGCACTCTTAATTTGTAACCAAACACATAAATCAAAAGCATGGCAATCCAAAACGTAGGAACAGCCAATCCAACTGATGCAAATCCATCAATTAATGTATCTGCCTTTTTTCCTCTGTTGGCTCCAGCTATTAAGCCTAAGATAATAGCAAGGATATATGCTGTCACATATGATGGAAGCACCAGCTTTATTGTGTTAGGGATACGTGAAATCAAATCATTAAAGATGCTTGTGCCATTTACAATGGAGTAGCCGAAGTTTCCATTTATAAGACCACCAAGCCATCTAATGTATCTGATATACAACGGTTTATCGTATCCATATTTTTGTCTGATTAACTCCACCATCTCCGGAGACATCTTTGGTGTAGTCATTGCATCTATGGCATCGTATGGAGCCAAAGATATCAGAGTAAAACATATCATAGTGATGATAAGCAATAATGGAATTGCATTTATTATTCTTTTAAAAATATATTTGAGCATTTGTACCTCCGCTCTTTTCCAAACATGGCACATCCCCGAAGGAATGTGCCATGACAGATTTACTGAGCAATTTTAAGATATGATGTATCCTCAAAAGTGTATACAGGAACAAGCTTTGAATCCTCGATACCCTGTATTCTGTTATTTACTACTAAAATCTTATTGTTTGATGTAATTGGATAGAATGTTGCCAAATCCTGAATCTCTGCCTGAAGCTTGTTGTAAATCTCCACTCTCTTTTCAGGATCATTTTCAGATCTGCCCTCTGCAAAAAGCTTATCAATCTGTGGTGCATCATAGTACATGTAGTTGTAGCTTGCACCAGACTCAAATAAGCTTGAGAATGTATCAGGGTCAATTCCCATGATATATCCACCAAAGTACATATCATAATCATTGTTTGCGTCGTGCATCTGAGCTGAAAGTGCTGTACCATCTGCTGCATCAAGCTCTACTGTGATTCCTACCTCGCCAAGCTGCTGCTGTAATAAGAGTGCCTGAGCTGTCTGTGCTGGATCACTTCCTGAATATCCAACCTTAAGGGTTAAATCCTTTACACCAGCCTCCTCAAGAAGCTCCTTTGATTTTTCTACATTCTGTGTGTACTTTTCAACATCCTCTGTATAGAACTGGCTTGTTGGTGGTACGAATGTGTATGGTGTTAAATAAAACTCATCTGAAAGGTAGCTGGCAATGTTCATGTCATCCTTGTTTAATGCGAAAAGAATTGCCTTTCTTACATTAACATCTGGAATATTTTTTGCATTAATCATAACATATCCTACACGTCCCTCTGAGTATGAATATGTTGAAAGATTATTAGCCTCTAAATCAAGCTTGTCTACCTCTGAAGGGATTGCCTGATATGCATCTACCTCTCCACTCTGTAAAGCAAGAAGTGCTGTGTCTGAATTCTCAATAATTCTAAATACGATGTTTTCGATTGAAGGCTCTCCCTCAAAGTAGTACTTGTTCTTCTTGAACTTTACATAAGAACCAGGAACATATTCAACTACCTGGTAAGGGCCTGTACCAACTGAATTCATGTTGTAATCATTGTGCTCGAAATCTGTTACATCCTTGTAGATATGCTCTGGCATAATGAAAATCTGGCTGAGCATCTCAAGGGCTGTTGGAGTTTCAAATGGGAATGTAAATGAAACTGTATAATCATCAATCTTGTTGATCTCTACTGTGCCTTCATCATATACAAGCTGTGAATAAGCCCATCCTAGATTTTCCTCCTGCTCCATAGCAGTGTATGTGAATACTACGTCATCAGCTGTGAAAGCCTCACCGTCAGACCACTTTACATCATCTCTAAGATTGAATGTATAGGTGAGATTATCCTCTGTAGAATAATCTGTTGCCAAGAACCAGTTAATACCGTCGGCATTGTACATATAAAGAGGCGAATAAATTAATTTGATAGTAGAAAGGTCCCATCTACTACTACTTGTGATTACGTTTGTTGACTCTCCTGGATCCCCGCTAATAGCATATGTAAATGTATTATTTAAATCCGAGTTTGCAACAATTTCTTCTGCTTCTATTTTTGCTGCATCTTCAACTACTGGATCTTTATCTCCACATGCTACGAGAGACCCCGCAAGCATTACAAATGCTAAACTCAATGATATCTTCTTAAATATCTTGTTTTTCATACATCTTATCCTCCGTATTTGCTATTATTCTTAAGACAGATATTTGCCGTATTTGCTAAATACCTATCAATTAAGTAGGTTTTACGAGGATGAGTATAACATGCTTTTTCTAAACTGTGTAATATACAAAAGTGATAGTTAACTATAAATTTAATTTATAATCAAATATGTTGATTACAAGGGCGTAACTGAGTGTATTTCTAGCACAAAAAAGACCTGAGTTTTAGCTCAAGTCTTTAAAGATGACAATATCATTTATATTTGCTACTATAACCTACTATCATGACAAGTAAAATACACTGTCTGCCTGTCGGCTGCAATCTTATGAAGGAGTTTTAACGACTCCTTTATTTTTTTGTCATCAAGATTTGTAAATGGATCATCCAAAATAAGGATTGGCTTCTCATCTGGATAAAGCACATCTACTAGTGCGAGACGAGAACATAGTGCCACCAAATCCTGATAACCCTGAGAAAGGTACTCAGCGCTCTTTGTGCTTCCAGAATAAGAAAGCTTTATATTAAGATCCATATCAAGCTCAAAGTCATCAATGGCATAGCCAGACTTTGTGCCATCTGGGCTATCAAGAAGACTAAGATACTTGTGCAGACCATTCTGAAGTGGCTGCATATATTTTGACAGGAAGCTCTCCCTTGATTTCTGAAGGAAATCCTCTGTCTTGGCAAAAATATCCGCGTTCTTTTTGTATTCCTTTTCCTGCTCCTCGAGACGCTCAATCTGCTCTGCTATATCAGCAAGTTGCTCCACCTTCTCTAAGGCCTGTCCAAGGTTATCCTTCTCCTGGATAATCTGGCGATTAAGCTCCATAATCTGCTCATCAAGTGCGGTCTGTTGCTGCTGTAAATCATCCACCGAGAGCACCTGCTCATTTACATCATACATAGCCTCGAATCTGGCCATCTCATCCTTGAGTTTATTTACACGTTCTGAAACAGCTAAGTATTCGCGCTTCTTCAGACTGATTACCTGAACCTTTTCAGCTCGTTCTAAATTCTCCTCAACAGGGAAATTCTTAAGAACATTATTTATATCCGCAGTCATAGTGCGAATTGTGTTATCGTGGCGGGCAAGCTCCTCCTGCTTGGCAAGGAATTCTATAAATCTCTGTGCATCCTTCTTGAGCTGAGCTAGGAACTCATACTCTCCACCCATATCATAGAGATTGATTCCATAAGCCGATGCAAAAGGCTGAATCTTTGTGTAAAGCTCCAGCTGAACATCTGCCAGCTCATCCAAAGTGCCTTCCGCCTCCTGATGGCGTGACTGCTCCTCAGCTAAAAGATGTCTGTATTGATCAAGCTTTCTTCTGATTTCGTAAACATTTTCCTGCATGGTTGCAGCTCTGGTAAGAAGGAAATGAGAAAGGAACTCCTCACATTCTTCTTCCAACTCACGAAGCTCAAGCTTACTAATTTCAAGAGCATCTTCCTCATCCTTAATTCGCTCTTCAAATTCTTTTCTTGTGTCCAGCTTAATCTTACGTGCTCGTCTACCTGTCAGATAAAGAATAATAATATCGATAACCCCTGCTGCAAAGCTGCTTATCTCTATTATTCTTCCCAACTGGTCATCAATATATCTTGTGAAAACCAATCCTATTAACACAAAAATAATAAGTAGAATAGTTCCAAGAATATGCCAAACAGAAATGCTCTTGCTCCTACTATGTCTTTCCTCTGCATCCCTTTCGGCTATGAGAGTAATCAAACGCTCATTACTCTGTTCTACTCTGGCACTGATACCTGTAATAAGTGTGGTCTGATGCTCAATGTGGGCAAGCTGCTCGTCGGTTGGAACCATCTTATCAAAAAAGAATCTGAGCTCAGTGAGTAGTCTGCTGGATTCCTCTGAAAGCTTTGAATGCTCTGCCTTTGCCCTAAGCTCAGAAAGATTAGCTGCCATTTTGTTCCAAATAGCAAATTCACTCTCATCAGGAATCTTTATTTCAAAAGGCTTATCAAATACAGGAGGCTCCTTCTCCTGCTCATCCTCTATAACCTTGACTGCACGCTCATGGACTGACAAATCACGCTCTGTCTGCTCCAGCACAGCCAATTCATCATCCGTAGGAACTCCTGCATGGAAAAATGCCTGTAATTCTTCAAATGACTCAAGCTCATTAGCAAGATTCTCTTTGTGAATCTTGTAGGCACCAATCTCCTGCTCCCTTTTACTCTGAAGCTGAATTGTCTCAGTAAGCTTTGCCTTGTCAGCAGAAAGCTTGTCTATATTAGCCTGCTTTTCCTCAACGAGGCAGCTCATAGCCTCCACACTTTCTTCTATAGCTGGAAGCTTTTCATACTCTTCTCTACAGCGGCTAATCTCCTGCTTCACCGAAACAAGCTTACCAGGATTAACCTTACTGTTTCTGGTGTAGTTGGATTTGGCATCCTTTATACTCTTTAATGCCACATCGAAATTGCTGATATCATCCTTTGCTGCAGCAAGATTTCCCATCTTTGCATTAAGGGAATCTGTCATAGCTGTGGCAAGACTGGTCTGTGGGATGTAGACACTCTTCTCAAAAGAATCTCTGTCCACACGGAACAGCTCCTCGCCTATATTTTCTGTATAATCCTCAGAAAGAAGCCCTGTAACATTATCATACAAGGCAAATTTATCATCCTTATCCGTCTGGCCGAAAGTACGCTCGATACGATATTCCTTACCCTTGGCCTGGAACACTATATTTCCACCGCAGATGCTTCCATCCCATGGAAGATAGTGATTGCGCTCTAACAGCTTTTTCTTTGTATTTGGCGAATACTCAAGGCCATAAAACATAGCCTTCATAAATACAGAGAAGGTTGTCTTTCCCCAACCATTCTCTTGCATGATTGAATTGAAGCCCTCATCAAAATCAAATTTAAAATTCTTGATTTTACCAAAATGGGCGATATAACATGATACTATTTTCATTCGATATCCTCCCCCATAATGGCTCTAATACCTAACTCTATAATCTTAGCCTTCTCGTCTTCATCCATATCCTGTGCCTGAACAAGACGGACGAATTCTCCCTTGAGGGATTTGTCATAAAGAAAGCTATCGTAGTCTACCATAGTCTTTGTACGGTCATAGCATTTTACAAAGAAATATTTTGACTCAAAGGCACGTACAAATCGAACTATATCAATCTCGTCATCCAGCTCACGCTCGCCGGTAATGACAAACTTTATCATATCCTGTGGATCCACGTCATCAAGAAGGCGCTTAGCCTTATTAATGGCACCCTGAAGGTCCATCTCAGCCTTTACATTCACCTCAATCTCGTGAAGACGACGCTTAGCAAATGGGATAAATTCAGACTCAATTTTGCCGTCCTTTATCTCCAAAAGTGAAAAGCCTTTGTCCCCTGTCTCATCAAAGCCACGACCCTCCAAACAGCCTGGATAACAGTATACTCCTCTGTCATCAAGCTGCTCGTAGATATACTTATGGACATGGCCCAAAGCAAGATAATCTATGAACTTTCCTTTAAGTGTAGTGGTATTAACGATTTCTGCACCATCCTTACCATTATAGTCGGACTGTTGTCCGTGAAGCATGACAATATTGATAGCTGCAGAATCAAGTACGAGGCGCTGTGCCAATGTAGAAACATTGGTAGAATTAAGCTCCATACCTGTGATAACAACATCATCGCAGGTATAGCTTGTCCAGCCCTCTGAATTAAACATATGGAAATTAGAGGGAATTGTATCAATTCCCTCTTCCATAAAATCGCATCTGTCATGATTACCCTTGAGGTAGTAGAAATCTATCTCTGGGTGGGAAACTATCTGCTCTACCACACGCTTTTTGTATTCCTTGCGGATATGTGGCTTGTCAAATAAGTCTCCTGATATAAGAATCGCTCTAACATGATTTGCTTCAGCATACTCAACCATTCGCTCATAGGTCTCCATGAGCTCACCGCGCCTAAGTGCGGCCTGGTCTTTATCCAAATTACTCTCCATTTTGGAGTCTAAATGCAAGTCAGCACAATGAATAATACGCATACAATCTCCCTAACATTAATTCTCCCCATATATGATAATATTAGTGCGGGTTTGTGTCTAGCATTTTAAAGCTATTCACTTAGCTTAAACTGACTAACAACTCTTGAAAGGTTGTCAGAGATAGAATTCTGGTCATCTGACATATCATTAATGTTAGATACAGTATCTGAAAGGTGATCAATAGAATCCATGACTTCTCCGCTGTTAGCCGCAGTATTCTGTGTTGCCTCCGCAATATTCTGCAGTGCAAGACGCACCTCGCTCATTATGTTCTGAATAGAATCAGTCATTATTGAAAGCTGTTCTGAACTATTCTTTATGTTCTCTGCATCCTGTCCATATCTTTCTGCTACACCAACGAAATTCTTGTAATCAGGTGTAACTGTGTCTGATACATAATCAAGAAGTGATTTAGCATTTGTAGAAAGACCTTCGAATGCATCCTTGATTGCAGAAATAGTTTCCTGAATCTTTTCTACCGAATCAGAAGTCTGACCTGCAAGTTTTCCAATCTCAGTTGCTACTACTGCAAAGCCCTTGCCCTGCTCACCTGCTCTTGCAGCCTCGATAGAAGCATTAAGAGAAAGCAATGTAATCTGGTCAGCAATATCAGCAATAACACTGGCCATCTCACCAATATTTTCAACAACCTGAGACTGAGAAATACTTTCCTCTAACTTCTCCTGGAAGCTAGCCTGAAGGGTCTGAGATTTATCAAAGGCCTCCTGGCTGTTCTTTCCGATTTCAGTTGCACGCTTTTCAATATCAATTGCCAAATCAAGACTATTCTTTGTCTCTTCGTTAAGGTTATCCGCAGACTGGGCAACCTGATCAACAGAAGCTGAAAGCTCTTCTGTAGCTGCTGATGAATTCATCATATCCGCATTTACAGATGTCATAATATCAACAATCTTATCGAATTCTGTCTTCAGCTCCCCAGCTGCAACCTTAAGATTACTGCTGGAATTATTTATCTCAACTGCATAATCAGATATGCTCTGAATAACGCCCTTGTTGTTTCCATACATTTCATTAAGGGAATTAGACATTACTGCCAGCTCATCCTTACCCTTTATTGAAAGCTGATTAATAGTAAAATCTCCACCTGCCAGTTCTGTGGCAAATTTCTGTACTCTCTTGATAGTCTTGGCTACGCCACCAATACCTATGATGATTATTATAATTGCAAGGCAAACTGCTACGATACAAACAAGTACAAGTCTATTAATCAACAGATATATTGGCTGTAGAAGCTCATAGCCATCAATGGAAATCATAAATTTCCAGCCTGTTTCTTCTATTGTGTCGTAGAATACCTTGTAATTGGTTTTTCCTTCTTGGTAGCCTGTAACACCTGATGGATTTTTCAAAACATCCTCTGCCATAGCAACAAAGGATGGATTGGAATCTTCTGACACACTCTTTCCATCCTGAACCATCTGGTCGTCGTGACCTGCTATAAGCAAGCCGTTTGCAGCCGTAAGAATACCAACACCAGTCCTTCCAACCTTAACATTTCCAATTATATCCGTAATTGCGGTAAGCTCAATATCAACAGTTACGCAACCGATTTTCTTGCCTCCTGCAATAATAGGAGTAGAGCAAGATGACATAACAATTCCTGATGATGGATCATAGTATGGGTCAGTAATCATTGCAACATCTGAACCCATAGCATTGGTATAATATTCCTGATTAAAGTAATCATACTCGGCATTGCTATAATCCCAGGTAGTTACTGTGGAATTACCATCCTTGTAAACATAAGGGCCATAGTACTGCTGCTCAGGGTCATAAGCATAAGGCTCAAACCAAAGTCCAGAGCCTAGAACAATGTCATTAGTAGCAATCATATCCTGTAGCATCTTCTCGTAATCGTCCCACTGAGTGTAAGTGTAGGAATCTGCTACACTGATAGCAATAGCATCTGCTAAGGTCTTAACATCTCTAAGGTATCCTCCAACGATGGAATTGTTAGCCTTAAGCTCTGCCTCCATTGCCTGCTGTGTCTTTTCATCTACCAATGCATTACTTGATGTTGCAGACATGATTGTAAGAACAATCTGTGCTAACACAAGCACTGGTAAAATCATAACTAACATCTTGGTTCCAATCTTCTTGAAATTCATAGGCGCCCCCCACTAAAGTTTTATTTCAACCTACCATTTCATTCATAACAATTTGTCCCTATATGCTAGTATTCAGTTTTATTCTCCCTGCTTTAAAAATATATTTTCTATAGCATTTATAATTTTCGTCTGCATTGGTGGTTTTACAAAATAACCTGCAGGCTTAAGATCAAGTACAGCATCTACATGCTCCTTGTCAGCAATTCCAGTTAAGAAAATAACAGGAACATTCTTGTAATCCTCCTCTGCACGAATCATTTCAAGGGTCTGACGACCATCAACAACAGGCATCTCATAATCCAGAATGATTAAATCTGGACTATCCTGTCCCATTGCCTTCATGCACTGGGCAGCCGAGGTAGCAAGCGTCACTCTGTACTTATCCTGAAGCATATTTCTCATATTACGAAGAAGAACAGGATTGTCATCAACTACAATGATGTGTTTTTTCTCAGTATCCACAACCGCATTGATGATTACATCAGCGTTCATATTGAACTCCTTGCAAATCTCACGGATGATAGTCTCTCTTGTAGGCTGTGCGATATGCCTGCACTGTCCAGAATAGTAATATGATATGAACATCTGCTTTTTCTTTTCACGACCATACGTAATAACTGGAAGATCAGGATTATATTCCTTTATTGCTTCAAAAACCTCCTCATGAAGATTCTCAAAACCATCAATATCCATCAAAACCAAATCTGGTGCATACATCTTGAGCATACTCTTTACTATCTTTCCGCTGTCTGTACATAGCTGAGTATGAAAATGCTGTTCAAGAAAAGAATTTACATCGCTGGTGTCGCTACTAAAATCTCCTACAATTAATATTTTTCGCATGTCTATTCTCCTTAGTAATTACTTTTGTAGTTCGTCTATATCCATCAGAGCACCTTCGTCATCCAGATTCATAACATGAATATTAAGATGCTCTATTTTTTCCTGTATATCCTTTGGATATGAGAATGCCATTAGCTGCTTCATAACCTTATCTGCCTGATCGCTGTTGTGACTCCTAATAGCCATTTTCAACATCTCAAGGAAAGCAAATAGGTCGTCCATATCCTCCAATAATGGCTTTTCCACATCAGATGAGAGCACCGAAAGTCTTTCTTTCATGATATCCATCTCATCCAATAACACCGGAGTTAAGATTCTTACTCGATCCATATGACCATCTCTTGCTGCGAACTCGCAAAGCTTTGCTAATCCACCAAGAGCTGTCGCACCAATAGTGTTGGCCATACTCTTCACCCCATGAACCTTGATTCTATAATCCTCCAGTGGGAAACTGTCTTCATCGATTTCACCATAATATCTCATGATTTCATCGCGCTCATAGCCGATAGACTCGTAAAAATCTACTGCTGTCTGGAAGACCATATTGGCTTCTGGGAAATGAAGGAGTGCATAATCCCAATCAACTCCCTCCACCTCTGGAAGCTCAACCTGCTTAACGCGATTCTTTCTTGCCTCGTCAGTAGCATTTGTCTCGTGATATTCCAGCAAATCCTCTGGAAGGAAATCTCGAATCATCTTTTCCAGCTGTGCTGGAACAATAGGCTTTGAAAGGAATCCGTGGAATCCCAAGGTCATATATCGTTCCTTTGCTCCCGCGATGGCATTTGCGGTAAGTGCGATAACTGGTGTTCCAAGACATTTATTCCCCGGAAGAGTTGCCATCATCTTGAAGGTCTCAAGACCATCAAGTCCCGGCATCATGTGATCCAGGAAAATCATGTCGTAATGTTCTTTCTTAATCATTGAAAGGCATTCATCACCACTTGCCGCTTCCGCTATCTGAACCTTAGCCTCCTTCAATAGCGCAACGAAGACCTTTCTGTTCATGGTATTATCATCAACCACCAAAAACTTGGCTCTAGGAGCCTCAAAGCTGGTGCTGTACTCGTAGTTAGCGGTAAGCTGTTTAAGCTTCTGATTGAAATCTCCAATGTCCTCATCATTTACTATTTCCTGATTAATAGTAAATGAGAAGGTTGAACCTTTTCCGTAAACACTTTCCACTTCAAGGTTACTTCCCATCATCTTCAAGAGATTCTGGGTAATGGCCATACCAAGACCTGCGCCCTCGATGTTTCTGTTACGGTTTTCCTCTAATCGCTCAAAGGACTCAAACATTCGCTTAATATCCTCTGGCTTAATACCAATTCCTGTATCCTTAACGGCGAAGGTCAGGTCTACTGTATTATCGTAATTACGTTTACATCTCGCAGAAATCTCAATTGAGCCTTCCTGAGTATACTTTACTGCATTGGTAATAATATTTGTTAATATCTGTCGTATTCTTACGTCATCACCGAACATGTCGCAAGGAATATTGTTGGCAATATCAAGCTTGACTTCCAGACCCTTTTCCTTTGCTCTTAAGGTGACGTTATTTAGCACATCGTGCATCAGACTCATGAACTGATACTCACCGTTTACCAGCCCCATCTTACCTGACTCAATCTTTGTGATATCAAGGATATCATTAATCAGCGACAACAGGTTCTGCGAAGCAGCCTTGATATCCAAAGCATACTCCTCAACCACCTTCTCTGAAGTCTCTCGAAGAATCATCTCATCCATACCCATGATGGTGTTGATTGGAGTTCGAATCTCGTGAGACATGTTTGCAAGGAAGCTACTCTTTGCCTCTGTGGCTGTCTGAGCCTGACGCTCCGCCTTCTTAGCCTGAAGTGTCTTTTCCAGCAAGTCATCATTATTAATGGCTGCCTGCTTAAAAAGATTTCTATAAATCGATTTTTGGAATTTAATAATCGAACCAACAGCCAAGGCACTTATCAAAAGTGACTGTACAACGTCATAGTAAACACTTCTCTTAGAATCAAGGGCAATTACATAGTCCGGATGATAATAAGAGACTACGAAACAACCAATGATAATGGCTATATCTGTCAAAAGCATGAAAACGAAATCCATGCCATCCAAAAGCATGAATACAAATACGATTCCCATGGACAGCCAGCAGACCATACCACTGTTAATACCGCCTGTCAGGAAAAACATCACGGGAAACAAGCCTATACCCACAGTAAAACAGACCGCTATAGTAGCGTTCTTCAGCCTATTTCTATAATTAGCCATGTAAATACATACACCATCAATAATGCAGGCAATTAGAATTACCACTGTAAGAGCTGGTGTAGTGCCATTAATCGCATTAAAAGGAATGGCCACAATACCGCCCATGAAACCTATGATGGTGATAATATTGAACAATATCAGGTCCGTCGGTAAATCCGGACTAAAAAAGTGTTTTATAAATCCAATTAGTCTTTTCAAAGCAAACTCCAATTATATTTATAAATTTAACTTTTTACACAATCCGCCTAGCGTAAAATACTCTAATATAAATATAATGTTTTTGCTTAATAGACACAATGTCAAAACCATGAAGTATTTGTGAAAAAAGCCTACTGACCACTACATTTCGTGGCCGGTAGACTTTCTGTAACACAATCGTTTATATATTCTCTATTTGCCAGTCTACAGGAGCAAGTCCCTTAGACTGTAAAAACTCGTTTGTCTGACTAAAATGCTTACATCCAAAGAAGCCTCTGTAGGCTGAAAGTGGTGATGGATGTGGCGCCTTTAAAATCAAATGATTTGGATTATTCAGCTTGGCACATTTCTTTGCAGCTGGCGAACCCCAAAGCAGGAACACTATTGGTCTGTCCTGTTTATTAAGAATATCGATTACTGCATCTGTAAACTCCTCCCATCCCAAATCCTTATGGGAATTAGCCTGATGAGCTCTTACTGTAAGCACGTTATTGAGCATTAACACGCCCTGACGTGCCCATTTTTCAAGATATCCATTGTTTGGAATATAACAGCCCAAGTCATCCTGAAGCTCCTTGTAAATATTTACAAGAGATGGTGGAGTCTTTACTCCTGGCTTTACTGAAAAGCATAATCCATGGGCCTGACCTGGTTCATGATATGGATCCTGACCTATGATTACCACCTTTACCTCTGAAAGAGGGGTAAAATCGAAGGCATTGAAAATATCATCAGCTGGTGGAAATACCGGACCCTCGTGATATTCTCTTTTTACGCTCTCATATAAGCTCTTATAATATGGCTTTTTGAACTCTGGGGTCAGTGGTTCAAGCCAGTCATTTGAAATTGCAGACATTCTATTCTCCCTACGCTAAAATCCAGTCATCAAGAGGCAACCAAAAGCCCTTTTCCTTCAACTCCTGCTCGATTAAATCCAGTGTCTCTTCGTCGGCTGCACTGATGATGTGATAATGATAACCACTGGTAGCTGAGCTAAGTGACTTTGATTTACCAGACTCGATGGCCTCCATAAACTCCTTTGCCTCACGGCGTGAGCTTACATTAAGAGGTGCCTCAAGTCGATTGTAATATCTGTGATTTATGATGATATTCTCCGCTACGCCACCGTTATCTACAATGGCAAAAAGCTCATCTAAAATCTGATCATCTGTGTGACGACTTTTGATTATTCTCTTACATTTATTGGTATTCGTAATTACGTATCCACGGTTTGTGGAAGTAACCTCGACACCATTAGCTCTGATAAGGGCGATATCTGTGACAACTACCTGACGACTAACATCAAGCTGCTGTGCCAATGCTGTTCCAGATACAGGCTTATCAGATTGCTGGATAATCTCTATTATTTTTTGTCTTCTAGCCTGTCCGTCCATTCTATCCTCCATCTATTAAACTGCGTGAAGATTCTTCATTGAAATATCAAGGATTGGTGCTGAGTGAGTAAGTGCACCACTTGAAACATAATCAACTCCGCTGTCGATGATGTTTGCGATATTCTCCCTTGTAACATTTCCAGAGCACTCGGTCTTTGCTCGACCATCTATTATTTTAACAGCTTCTTTCATTGTTGCAACATCCATATTATCAAGCATGATAATATCTGCGCCTGCCTCCACTGCTTCCTTTACCTGCTCAAGAGTCTCTGTCTCAATCTCAATCTTGCGAACGAATGGCGCATAAGCCTTTGCCATTTCGATAGCCTTTGTGATAGAGCCTGCTGCACCTATATGATTATCCTTAAGAAGAATTCCATCTGAAAGATTGTAACGATGATTCTGACCGCCGCCACACTTTACTGCATACTTCTCAAATATTCTCATGTTAGGTGTTGTCTTTCTGGTATCAAGAAGAACTGTCTTGCTTCCCTTTAAAAGAGAGGCAACCTCATTTGTGTAAGTAGCAATACCGCTCATTCGCTGAAGATAGTTGAGAGCGACACGCTCACCAGAAAGGAGCACTCTAATGTCACCCTTTACCTTAGCCATAAGCTGGCCCTTCTTTACCTCATCGCCATCCTTAACATACTTTTCTACAATAGTATTCTCATCAAGAATCTTAAATACTCTCTCATAAACATCCATACCACAGATGATTCCATCCTGCTTACAGATAAGCTCTACCTCGCCTGGCTTTGCCTCTGGCATTACTGAGTTAGTACTAACATCCTCGCTGGAAATATCTTCTCTGAGAGCCATTCTGATAAGCTCGTCCGCATTTAAAGTCATAGTAATATTGTTCATTTTATATAGCCTCCTTCTTGGCTCTTAAAAATTCTTCTCTTTTAATTTCTCCCACTACCATTGCATGATAGTTTTCCATAATTGATGGAAGATCCTCGTATCCATCAACATTCACAAGATTATCAAAATCTTCTGTAGTTTTAAAGCTCTTCGTATTTACGATATCTGCTGCTGCACGCTTTGCAAAAACAAGACTCTCTAAAAGAGAATTGCTGGCAAGTCTGTTGCGTCCATGAACGCCGTTACAGCTGGTCTCTCCAACCGCGTAAAGCTGTTCCATTGTAGTTTTGCTATCCTTATCTACATAGATACCACCCATGAAATAATGCTGGGCTGGAACTACAGGCACCCAGGTTTCAAGTGGATCATAGCCTGCCTGCTTGCAGCGTGCATATATATTAGGAAAATGATTTAAAATTTCTTCTCGTGGAATAGGTGAAAAATCCAGCCATACATGCTCAGTCCCGTCCTTTTCCATCTGAGCAAAAATAGCTTTACTTACCACATCTCTAGGCTGAAGCTCATCTGTAAAACGCTCTCCAGCTTTATTTCTAAGAACAGCGCCCTCACCTCTTACAGACTCTGAAATCAGGAAGCTTCTTCCACTCTGATTTGAATAAAGTGTTGTTGGGTGAATCTGAACATAGTCACAATTCTCCAGCTTAACATTGTGATACATGGCAAGTGCCAGTGCATCTCCTGATATATGGCGATAGTTTGTGGAATGTGGATACACGCCGCCAAGGCCACCACAGGCAAGCACTGTCACATCTCCCTGAATTGCTCTTGTCTTTCCATCCATATCTGCCACAACGATTCCATAGCACACATTGTCCTTACATACCCAGTCGACCATTGTAGTATGCGCCATAAGAGTAATGTTATCGCGCTCCTGTGCTCTGGCTAAAAGTTTGCTGGTAATCTCTCGTCCAGTAACATCTTCGTGGAAAAGAATTCGATTATTTGAATGGGCTCCTTCCTTCGTAAATACGAATTCACCATTTCTCTTTTCAAATTCTACTCCATACCCCTCCAGGTCTTTGATAATATCCTGGGAGCTTCTAATCATAATCTCTACAGACTCTACTCTGTTCTCATAATGACCTGCACGCATGGTGTCTTCAAAGTATGCCTCATAATCGTCCTCATCTCTGAGCATACAAATACCACCCTGGGCTAAGAAGCTGTCACAGCCATCCAAAGCATCCTTTGAGATTACAAGTATTTTCTTTTCTCTAGGTAAGCTTAGTGCACAGAAAAGTCCTGCCACACCGCTACCAACTATAATTACATCATATCTCTTATCCATAGTTATCTATATCCCCTACTGCGCTAATTCAAGCATACGATGTAATGGCTTCAACGCCATCACCTTCTTCTCTTCACTTACTTCCACCACCCCAGTACCGTCACGGAGGCAATCGCGCACCTTCTCAAGAGTAACCTTCTTCATATTTGGACAAATCTGTACCGAACCAGCTGCATAGAAAGTCTTATCTGGATTCTTCTGCTTAAGCTGATAAAGAACACCAAGCTCTGTAGAAATAATGAATTCCTTCTTATCAGACTTTGTAGCATAGTCGATTATTCCAGAAGTACTTCCGATGTAATCTGCATACTCAAGTACATCAAGAGTACATTCTGGATGGATAAGCACCTCTGCCTCAGGATGAGCCTCCTTGGCACGTTTTACCATGTCAGCTGTTACATTCTTGTGTACATGACAGTAGCCATCGTTGAAAATGAAGTTCTTTTCAGGAACCTTTGTAGAAATATATCTTCCAAGATTTTCATCTGGGATGAAGAAGATGTTCTTATTTGGAAGAGACTTTACAATCTTCATGGCATTTGCGCTTGTAACACATACATCAGAGTGCATCTTAAGCTCTGCTGTAGAATTGATGTAGCAAACCACTGCAACATCCTCGTACTCTCTTCTAACTTCCTCAATACGCTCAATCTCAGCCATATGAGCCATTGGGCAATCGGCCTTTTCATCAGGCATAAGAACAGTCTTGTCAGGATTGAGAATCTTTGCAGACTCTCCCATAAATTTTACTCCTGCAAAAACAATTGTCTTTTCCTTTAAACCAACAGCCACCTTTGCCAGATAGTAGCTGTCGCCAATATAGTCTGCGATAGCCTGCACTTCCTCATTCACATAGTAATGTGCAAGGATTACCGCATCCTTCTCTTTCTTCAGCTTTTCTATTTCTTCCACCAGCGTCATAAATTATTCTCCTTTTACTCGACTTTCCTAGTAGTGTCATTTAACAGAAACTATAACACATGTAAAGTCTACTGACAAGACAGTTGTAAAAACAGTGAAAACAATTGTCCTTGAGTGGACTTTTCCCTTAGAATATGTATAATTATGTATTTGCTAATAATAAGTTTTTAACCGTTAGGAGAATTTTATGAATAATAAGAGCTCAAGAGCTTCAAACATAGAACTTCTGCGCATTGTAGCAATGTTTATGATTATCAGCTATCACATCATTCTTCATTGCGTAAACGTCCAGCTGGTAAATGTCACTTCAATAGAAAAGCTGCAGAATGGATGGTTCAACAATCCTCTGTTTTATAAACAGCTTTTGGCGCTGGCACTTATGATGCCCTTTGGACTTGTAGGTAATGCACTTTTCATTATGATTTCTGGATATTTCCTCACTGATAGAGAAATCGACATGCTAAAGATATCTAAGAAATTGCTGTCACAGCTTTTATTCGCAGCTGTCACCTTGGTACTTGCCTCATCCTTATTTATTTGGAAGTACACACAGATAGATGTAAATGAAAATCTTTTCAGCTACATAAGAATTCAGTATTTCAACAAAATGTCCTGGTTCGTGGGATACTATTTCATCATCATGCTACTGGCATTTTGCTTTTTGAATAAGTTCCTTGCCAGTCTTGATAGAAAGAAGTATTTAGGCTTCCTATTTACAATCCTTGCTATCTCTCAGCTCAGCTGGTCTGGTTCACTTTTAGATGATTTAGCAAAGGGACTTCGCACTGTTGTAATCGGAATTTTCCTTTACGCCTTAGGAGGCTACATCAAGAAATACAATCCTTTCGATAAGGTTCGTGGATACATTTTCTTCCTGGTTGTCATCCTTACTAACGTGCTTATTGGTATTTCGTATCACAACACTGTTATTGGAAAGATTCAGTCCTACTATTACAATCAGACTACCACAACTGTTCAGGTTACCGATTTTACCCAGTCTATTCCTAAGTTCGATAACTACAGTATTGTTGTTGTCATCATTGGTGTATGCATCTTCGAGCTCTTCAGAAGAATCAATCTTCCTGAGCTTCGCATCATCAACACCTTAGCAAAAGCTACCTTTATGATTTATCTTCTCCACGATAACGGTTTTGCCTACAGTATCTGGCAGACTCAGGATTGGATAACACTTCTTTACAATGATTTCTGGGGCTTTGCCTTAAAGCTCTTTATTTGGACAGCAAGTGTGTTCGGCATCGGACTTGTAGCTTACTGGATATTTGTTTTACTTTCATATGTAATAAAGAAATCAAAATGGTTATATATTAAAGAATAATGACAAGAGGAACTCATAACACAGATTGAGTTCCTCTTTCTTTTTTAATATAAAGACGTATCACCTTAGTAAACCAATAGTTTCCATCCATCAACCAAATGGATATGTGTCAATTGTGTGAAAACACTATGCAGCATTATTTTACCATGTTAATATTGCTGCTTGTGTGCGTTATATAACATTTTTATATATCACATTGTTGTAATTTGTTAACGTGTTTATTTGTTCGTGGAGGACATCAAAATGAAAAAAACAAGAAATTTGAAGGGTAGCGTAAAAGCGAAACTCATTTCTATCATGCTTTTGATAGCTATCATCCCTTTAATGGTAGCAGTTAGCATTAGTTATGTTAGCTCAACTAACAATGCAAAAGAAGTTGCAAAGCAGAATTTGGATTGGCAAGCTAAGTACATCGAGTCTGAAGTAGACAAGATTTTTACAAAATGTGCAACTGCACTTGGAAGCTTTGCTTCATCACCAGAAACAATCGCTTTCTTAAAGGGTGAAATCACTGACCCAACAGTTGTAAAAAACTCAATTAAAACAATCAACGAGTCTTTCGGTGATGATAACACAATTGTTATGTCAAACGCAAATGGTGACATGGTTTTACGTAGTGATGACGGTGCTTTAAAGAACATTGCGGAAAGAGATTATTTCCAGAACGCTATGCAAGGTTCTACTTATGTATCAAATGTATTCGTAAGCTCAGTTACAAACACAAGAAACATCTGTGTTGCTGTACCTATTCATGATAACACTTCCGATGCAATTATCGGTGTTGTACATAAGACATTAAATCCAGATGATATTCATACATTATTAGCTGCTGAAGCTGATGAGGCTTTCCTTGTTGATAAGGAAGCTACTATGGTTGCTCACTCAGATTTTGAAATTGCAGCTACAGATGAACCACAGAACTTTGCTTCATCACCATATATGACTTCAGAAGATGAGACTGGTTTCTATATTAGTACATCTAAGGGGTATCCTGTATATGTTAGCTATGTAAAAAATGCAACTTCTGGTTATGTAATTTGTACTGGCCAGGCTGAAAGTGACATTATTCAGACTGCTAGAGATGGTGCACGCTTCATTGTCTTAATTGGAGTAGGTTTAGTTTTTGCTGCATTTATCATTTCTATTGCTATTGCAACTGTCTTTACAAAGATAATTGTTGAAGTAAATACAATCTTATCTGCATTAGCTAATGGTGAATTTAAAAAGACAAATAAATATACAAATCGTAGAGATGAGTTTGGCCAGATGATTAATAATGCTAACTCTCTTATTGATAAGCTTTCAGTCATCGTTGGTCATATTAAGAGTTCTACTGCTACAGTTGGTGAGTCTTCTGATGAATTATCAGAGATGGCAAACCAGATTGCTTCTACTTCTGAGTCAGTTGCAGAGGCAGTACAGCAGATCGCTAGTGGTGCCATCGAACAGGCTGAGGAAATCCAGTCAGCTGCTGATAGCACAACAAAGATTACAGAAGCAGTAGATAACGTACAGTCTGCTACTACAGATATGTCAAACCTTGCAAACCGTATGAAGTCTGCATCAGAGGCATCAAGCAACTCTCTTGCAACACTTCAGAATACAAGTTCAGAAATGACAGCTCAGATTGAAGAAATTTCTTCAAAAATTTCTTCAACTCAGAACGCCGTTGCAAATATTAACGAGCGTGTAGAGGGAATCTCTGGTATCGCTGCTCAGACAAACCTTCTTTCTCTTAATGCTTCTATTGAGGCTGCAAGAGCTGGTGAAGCTGGTAAGGGATTTGCTGTTGTTGCTGAGGAAATCAGAAAGCTTGCAGATGATTCAGAAAGCCTTGCTTCTGAAATCAGAGTATTAATGGATCAGCTTTTAGCTGAAGCTGAGCAGGCCGTTACTGCTGCATCACAGGTTATGAATGGAAATGAAAACCAGCAGAAGGCTCTTAGCGAAACTCTTTTCGCTGTAGAGGGTATGCTTACTGATATTCAGGAGACAGTTTCAAGTGTTTCTAAGATTTCAAACGCTGCTAACACATGCGTATCTTCAAACACAGTAGTTGCAAATGCTATGTCTTCACTTTCTGCTATCTCAGAAGAGAATGCAGCTTCATCAGAGACAACTGGTGCTTCTGTTGAAGAGCTTTCAGCAACAGTTACTAACCTTGCTGATTCTGCAACAAATCTTAGAGATATTGCAGAGCAGTTAAATGAAGAAATGAAATTCTTTAAATAAGCATTATATACACTGTAATTGGAGAAACGAAATGTCTGATTTAGTTATTAGAGATAATAAGAATATAGAAGAAAAGCAATATATTGTTTTTACTGTAGATAACAAAGTTTACGGCATCGATATTATGCATATAAGCACAATTATAATGATGCCTGAGATTACTGAAATGCCACTTAGTGCTGACTACATAAGAGGAGTAATTAATCTTAGAGGTCATGTTATTCCAATCATTAGCATGCACAAGAGAATGAATTACGGAGAAGAAACTATTACTAAGGATACCCGAGTTATCGTTTTCAACATTAACGAAAATGAGCAGGTTGGTATTATTGTAGACACTGTAAGAGAAGTCACTGTAATTTCTAGTGAAGAAATTGAAAATCCTTCTCCATTTGTAAATTCAAGAGATACTTTTATTTCTGGCGTTGGAAAAAAGGATGAAGAATTAATCTCAATTCTTGATGTTAATACTATAGTTGATACAGAAATAGTTTTAGACGAAAAGATTGCATAAAAATGAGCTCCACCGCTTGCTTACGGTTGGAGCTCTTTTCTTTATTTTGCTAATGCTTCTTCGATTCCCTTTGCTAACTGATCTGCACAGCTTGTGCCCTTCATGCCGCATATGTTTCCTTTTAATACTTCTACTGTGTGAGCTGCATCAGCTCCTTCTAAGAGCTTGCCGATAGCCTTTGTATTACCATCACAACCACCAGTAAATTTTACGTTGTGAAGCTTTCCATCCTCTATCTCAAAATCAATCTTACGAGCACATACGCCCTTTGGGATGTAAGTATACTTTTCCATTAAAATAACTCCTTTTACTTATCTATAGAATTTAACAAATCAAGATTTTTAACTTCTGTTTCTGTGAAGGTCTTCTCAGAGAAATCTGCTGGCATAACTGATGGGCTATACCAAACCTGCCCCATAAAATAATTCATAAGATTTGCATCTCTGAAAGAATATCCATGGCGAGCATACATTTCATTTTTGATGATATGAATAACATCCTTTGGAATGCCTTCAAAATCTGAAGCTGAATAAACCTTATTGCTTGTATCAAACAAATATGTAGCAAAGCGTGCGTTGCCAGACACACCTCTGCTCTGCCAATAGCTTTCAACTGGTGGCCAGTATGATGTCTCCTCTAAATAGTGAGAACGTTCTGATACTGCTGCATCTATTTCTTCCTGTGACCAGTTTGCTACAGCCGAAGCGTACTCACCTGGGTCAACTACCTCGATTACCACATCACCATAATCAGTGGCTGGTTCTTCAAGAGAATCCCCTGCAGAAATATCCTCAGAGCCCTCTGCTGACTGTTCCTTAACAGGAGTAGCTGCATGCTCCTCGCTAACTGCTAAAGTCTTCTTTTCATGATTGAGTACACTGAATGTGATAACGCCTGCTAATATACCAACTGCTAAAGCTATGCACCCCTCAACAATCCATCTTTTCACATTTGGGTTGTCATCGAGAAAGTCTTTTATATCATCAACCCTGTCCAAAATCCAATCTCTGCAATCCAAAAATCTTTCTTTTACTTCTTCCATAATTCTTCCCTTTTTTGTTTTAATCCGTTACATTTTGTAACCATTTCAGATTATAACATATTTTTATCTCATTCTGTAAAAATTATTACACTTTTATTACATTGTCTGTTCAATAGCACTTCTGGTAGCCTGTACTGAGCCCTGAGCCATCTGTTTGCTACCGCCACCCTTGGCTCCAAGAAGCTCTCGAAGCCCTGCTGCAATAGCACCACAATCCCTTGTCTTACTTCCGATAACAAAGCTGTAACCTTCCTCGTCATCTCCTGAGAAGATAGCGCACAGTCCGTCATGTCTTACTACCAAGGCATTCACACCCTCACGCATTGTCTTCGCATCCAAATCCTCCGTGAAGATTGTCACATCAGAAAGCTCTGATGGATATTTTGCTATCTGATTCATAAGAATATCCGCTTTAATCTGGGATATTTTATATTTCAGCTGCTTGTTCTCTTCCATGATTCCGGAGATTCTATTTGGCAAATCCTCCTCTGGACAGTTAAGCTGCTGATATGATTTTGCCAGCAAATCCATACGGCGATTATAGTCATTAAGTGCTCTAAGGCCACAAAGGATATATACTCTGGTGCCACCCTTGTATTTACCGAATGATACCACCTTGAGCATTCCCACCTGACCGGTAGTCTTCACATGAGGCGCACAGCAGGCACAGATATCTACACCCTCGATTTCCACAAGACGAACTGCTCCCTCAATCTCTTTTTTACTGCGATAATCCGTAACCGCAAGAGTAGCCTCATCAGGGAAATATGCTTTCACTGACACATCCTTTGCAATAATCTCATTTCCGGTTCTCTCTATGAGACGAACCTGCTCATCGCTCAACTCAATATTCAAATCCAGTGTTACTGTATTGTCACTAAGGTGAAAACCAACATTATCTGCCCCATAAAGCTTATGTGCCAATCCCGTAAAAATATGCTCACCTGTATGCTGCTGCATATTTCCAAAACGATGTGCCCAATCTATGGTTCCAACTACCTTTTGACCTACTTCAATAGGCTTATCGCACAAGTGATAAATTACATCATCCTCTATTTGAACATCAGTTACACTTACCTGGCCAAGGATACCTATATCGCTTGTCTGGCCCCCCTGTTCTGGGAAAAACAAAGTCTGATCCAAAACAATCTTATAACCATTCTCAGCTTCCTCACAGGAAACCACCTCTGCAGTAAATTCAGTTGCAAAAGAATCGTCGTCGTATAAAGCTATTGTTTTCATCCGATCTTCTCCTATATAAATTCAGGGCTTCTGCCTCTCAGCAAAAAGCCCCTGTGCTCTAATTCTTTCTGAAAAGAATATCTCTGTTGATTTCTGTATAAAATGCTTCTCTGAGACGCTTATTACTGTAATTCATGCTACGAAGCCACATGAGCTTTGTCATGGTAGCCTCCAGTGTCATATCGTAGGACTCAATCATATGGAAATCCTGCTTTACCTGACGGCCAACCTCATAGATAGTCATATTGCTGCCCTCATTGGCAACCTGAGTAGTCATAACAGCAAGCTTGTCTGTACCCTTCCACTTTTCCATTTCCTCGTAGAAGGTCTCCATAAGTGTCTCTGGCATTCCGCCTACACCGAAGCTCTCAATAACCACAATGTCGTAGTTCTCAAAAAGATAGCTGAGCACTTCTGGCTTCATGCCTGGATAGAGCTTAAGCAAGGTAACCTTATCTGACATATCGTAGTAAAAGCTTGGTATGCCTCTAACTGGTACCTCAGGGATATATCTGATAATAATTCCATCCTGAATAACTGCAAGGTATGGGAAATTAATGCTGGAAAAAGCATTGTAGCTTTTTGCTCTTTCCTTCTTTGCTCTTGTACCGCAGATTACCTTGCCATCAAATACAATGCTGACATTCTGGGAATCATCATCCGATGCGTAGATAAATGAATCTAAAAGATTTGTCTTGGCATCAGTAACATCCTTGCTGATAGGCTTCTGTGAGCCTGTCACCACAATAGGCTTTGCAGAATTCTGAATCATGTAGCTGAGTGCCGCTGCTGTATAGGCAAGAGTATCTGTTCCATGACACACAACAAATCCATCATAATTAGCGTAATTTTCTTCTATCGCATTTACGATATCTTTCCAAAGTACAGGTGTCATGTTGGAGCTATCTATATTCATTACCTGAATAGTCTCCACCTGGCAAACTTTTTTCACCGCTGGGATATAAGCTAAAATGTCCTCCGCCGTAAGTCCTGGTGTAAGTCCTGCATCTGTCTGTTTTGAAGCAATGGTACCTCCGGTACCAATCATAAGTATCTTTTTCATTGTTAGTTCTTTCCGATTGGGATTCCAAAAATCTTAGTCTGGAAGCCCTCATATAAAGTATTGTAATCTGTATAATTTATATTGCTCTTGAAATAGCTGTTCCAGGTATCTCTAAGGGTATCGCAGATTGCCTTTCCCTCCTGCTCCTCGCAGAGAATTGTAGGGAAAACATAATAAATCATAAAGTAATTAAGATTCATCTGATCTGCCCCGCGAACCTTGCCGAATTTCTTGAACGACATAAAAACGTCCTCACAAAATTTCTGAGACTCAGCTGCCACATCCTCAGCCTTAACCAAGTCAGAAAGCTCGTCATATCTCTCCTCCTTAAAACGATTTGTATTTGATTCGTAGCTGGCCTTATTGTGAACCTTACTAAGGTAAATTACATCCTCAAAAATCTTGTCTACATTGTAACTCATAACACCTTCTCCATTTCTATTACTCTATTATTTCCTTGAGCTCACTTATATCATCAATCTTTGCCACGTAGCTGTCGATTGAAGCTCCATAGCCATAAGCTGCCCAGATGAAATCAACTCCTGCCTTGTCGCATGCATCCTTATCCCCCTGAATGTCACCTAAATATACAGGATGCTTGATATTATTCTTTGCAACAAGTCCTTTTATATTATCTGCCTTTCCAAGGCCATTGTCACCATAGCAAATGAAATCAGTAAAATATTTTCCATGACCGGTACGCTCCAGATAGGTCTCGATATAACCAGCCTGACAGTTGCTGACAATATAAAGCTTTGTTCGCTTGCTAAGATCCTCCAGAACATCCTCAAGCCCTGGATAAGTAGTATCAATATCGCTGACTGCCAAGTCTGCCATCTCATACTCCTCGCAAAGCTCCAAGGTCTTATATCTCTTTGCTGGGTCTGGATCTGGAATGCTGGCATCTGCAATGTCAGTCATTGTCTTACCAAATAAGCCCATCAGCATCTCTGGAGTGAACTCAACATCATATCCCATTTCCTTTGCGGCTCTTGTCCAGCTTCCTGCGAAAACTGGAATGTTGTCCCAGATAGTGCCATCCATATCAAAAATGATACCGTCTGTAGTAATTTTGCTCATAAAAATAACCTTACTTTCTAATATCAACTAGGTGCTATTTTACAATATTTCACGTATAATGGGAACTCATAGAAAGGATTTATTATGAACGACGACGAGCAGCTTTTATATAAAAGATTAATTGAGCTTTCTAACAGAGCTTATCAAAACAATATATATACTTTTAGCGACTTTCTTAGTCTGAGTCAGCAGGAGGTTATGTATCAGGCAGCCAGAGACAAGGGCTTTGCACCTATCTCCTACGATTTATTTGGCGGCTATGAAAACTGCGAGAGAAAAATGGTTCGCTTCGGAAGTGAATCTGCCTTTGGCTATGAGGTAGAATTTCCTATCAAATGCATCAAAGTAGAGCCTCTTGCAAAGAAGTTTGCCAAAGAATATACCCACAGAGATTACTTGGGTTCCCTTATGAGTCTTGGTATCGATAGAAAAAAATTCGGCGATATCTTCGTGGATGGCATGGACGCTTACATCTATGCCGACGAATCTACCGCCGATTATCTTCTTGAAAATTTTGTATCTGTAGGACGTAATTCTGTGAAATGCTCCATCTCTGAGCTTCCAGAATCCTACAAGCGTGCCGCACTAAAGGAGGCCACCATTCAGGTTGCTTCTCCTCGCGCAGATGCAGTCATTGCAAAGGTCTACAACCTTAGCCGAAAGGATACCATCCCTTATTTCACAGAGAAGAAGGTTTCCGTAAACGGCCACATTGTAGAAAACAATGACAAACTTCTTTCCGCCGGGGACTCTGTCTCCGTGCGAGGCTTCGGAAAGTTCAACCTCGTTGAAGAAGGAGGGCTCTCTCGAAAAGGAAAGCTGAACCTTGTTGTAGAAATATTTGGTCGTTAAAGTGCCCCAATAAGATGCTGTGCAATAGCTGCAAAGCCTGCATCATTTGGGTGCCCCGCCAAGAAGGACCCTATCGTATATACGGTACCATCTGGTGTGGTGTACTGATCACCAGCCTGAAGCATGTAATCCTGCACACCCTGAATATCAGAAAGGCTTACATAGGTAATGCCCTGCGCAGAAGCTACTTCCTTCTTTGTGCTGATTATGCTCTTATATGGCCAGAAATTATCAAGCATTACAATCCTTGCATTAGGATTGTAGGTCTTGATGTAAGTAATCATATCTGTAAGATCTTCTTTGAAATGGTCCTCATGACCTTTTACATTTTCACCAAGCTCGATAACGATTGTTCCATACTGGTATTTGGTAATGTATGGGTCTAAATCATCTACTTCATAATTTCTAGTACTTGAGAATTCCCAGGAACGAAGTGACATGTAATCATATGAGCTATAACCCTTTGCAGCAACTGTCAGATGTACATAGTCATTCTCAGCCGCTGTGGCACCACAGCCCCATCCTGAGCCCCACCAATCTTTTGTAGCTGGATAAAGAGTGATGGAATTGCCGATGAATAAAATATCCTTTGTAGCTGATGGTACTGACTTTGAGGTGGAAATAGGAAGAGGAATTGGTAAGTATTCCTCCGATACATCCTCAAAAGATATATATCCGTAATCGCCATTTACCTTAATTTTGTAGTAATCTGTTTCATTGCACTTTGCAACAATAGCAACTCGTGAATCCAAGGAAAGAGTACCTATGATTTCAGCGGCATCGTAAGGTTCCTGACGTACAGTAGCTTTTGACTGTGCATAATAGGTGGCTTCAAAATCCTTGAAGGTATATTTATCTTTTTTCTCAGAAGAATCCTTGTCTTCTTCTTTTTCTGCCTCGAGCCTTGCAGCTTCTTCCTCTGCCAAACGCTGCTCTTCCTGCTCTTGTTCTATACGTTCTCTCTCAGCTGTCTCAAGTTTATTCTCATATACAACAAGGCAGCCAAAGACAACAATTAATGCAAATAATGATATCCACAGAGCAATTACTATCTTCTTCTTCAAAATAATTCTCCTATCAAAAAAAATCTATTTAATTTATAATTGACGTTAATAAAAGGATTATAACACTAATAGGCAGATTAGTCATTTAGGGGAATTATGAAACCAATTTTATCAGCGGCCCAGATGAAAGAGTGGGATTCAAAAACAATTGAACAAATGGGTATGCCTTCCCTGGTTTTGATGGAGCGTGCTGCCCTTGCAGTTTGCAACAGGATTCGTCATTCATATTCTGACAAACTTAATTTTGGAATATTTGCAGGTCCAGGTAACAACGGTGGTGACGGCATAGCAATCGCGCGTATCCTTCACGCAAAGGGGGATTCTGTTAAAGCTATCGTCCTTGGTGATTCAAAGAAATTCTCACCTCAGCTAAGACAGGAGCTGGAGATAGCTGGAAACTATGGTGTGGAAATAATTTATCCATGGAATATAGATGATATAAGTGTTAAAGAGTTTTCCAGATTATTTGCGGACTGCGATATGCTGATAGATTCTCTTTTTGGCATAGGTCTGACTCGCGGATTAGAAGAAGATTACGCAGTTGCGGCTGAATATATTAACCAAAGCGGAAAGCCTGTTGTAGCTGTGGATATCCCATCCGGTTATGATACTGACAGTGGAAAACTGTTAGGAGCTGTAGGTGTTAGAGCTGATATTACCGTGACCTTTGCCTATATGAAAAAGGGATTGGTTCTGGGAGATTGTAAGGTGGCTGCTGGAAGTATTTATGTGGCTGATGTGGGAATTTATTGCAAGGATAATTCCGTGGCTCAATTACTCGATGATGAGATTCTTTCATCGATTCCAAAACGTGAACCTACCGCCAATAAAGGTACCTGCGGAAAAATCCTTGTAATCGCTGGTAGCGAAAGCATTTATGGAGCCTGCTATCTGGCTGCCAATGCCGCACTTGTGACGGGCTCTGGTCTTGTAAAGATTTATACTCATCAGAATAATATAGAATCCATTCAACAGAATTTACCTGAAACAATGTATAAGGGGTACACCTCTTTTAATGATGTCGAAGTGATGGAGCAAATTGCATGGGCTGATGCTATTGTTATTGGTCCAGGACTGGGCACCTCTGATGTGTCCGCACAGATTATCAAGACGGTATGTGAGCATGCAAAGGTGCCTGTAGTTGTTGATGCTGATGGCGTTAATCTGTTGGCAAAGGATTTAAAACTGCTTGATGAACTGACTGGCAGAGTTCCTGTAATCCTTACGCCTCATTTAAAGGAGATGGAGCGACTTTGCAATACACCTGTAAATGAGATAAATTATGATATTGAAAATGTGGCAAAAGAATTTGCTGCAAAGCACAACTGTGTTGTTGTTCTTAAAAATCACACCACAGTTATTGCTACCGTAAATACGATATTCTATTGCAACAGTGGTAATGAAGGTCTTGCCACTCCAGGAAGTGGAGATGTACTTGCAGGTATTATTGGAGCGTTGCTTGGCCAGAGAATGACAGCTGAAGATGCTGCTACCGCAGGAGCATATATTCATGGTAGTGCAGGAACTATTGCCACAGAAGAAACTGGTATAAAAGGTTTGTTAGCGAGAGATATTATCGCAAATATAAATAAAGTTATATGAAAGGCATTTTTTATGAGAGAATTTGATGTTGAAAAACAGACAAAACAATTAATTGAGTACACCAGAGAATGGTTCAACAAATTTGGAGAAAACAGCCGCGCTGTACTTGGTATTTCTGGAGGAAAGGATTCTTCTGTTACAGCTGCAGTTTTAAAAGAAGCACTTGGTGCTGAGCGAGTTCTTGGAATCATTATGCCAAACGGCGAAATGAGCGACCTTGATGATGCAAAGCTTCTTGTAGATTTCCTTAAGATTCCAAATGAAATCGTTCCTATCACAGATTATTACAATGCAGCTATTGCTACATTTGAAAAGGCAGAGAAGTTTGAAGTTACTAAGGATCTTAAAATCAACCTTGCGCCACGTCTTCGTATGTCTACCCTTTACGCAGTAGCTCAGGGACAGCCTGTTACTACTTTTGTGGTTAACACATGCAATGCCTCTGAGGACTACGTAGGTTACTCTACAAAATACGGCGATGCAGCTGGTGATGTTTCGCTTCTTCAGGATTTCACAGTTACTGAGGTTCTTCAGATTGGAGAATATCTTGGATTGCCAGAGCAGCTTGTTCACAAGGTTCCATCTGACGGTCTTTCTGGAATGTCAGATGAGGATAAGCTTGGTTTCAAATATGCTCAGCTTGATGAATATATTTCAAATGAAAATGCAGACATCCCTGCAGATGTAAAGGCTTCCATCGATAGAAAGCACGTTGCAAACCTTCACAAACTACAGCTTATGCCTGCATATAAGAGACATTAATTGCTAAATAAATTAATTACCTTCTGTATAGTCTTAAAGCCTTCATAATCGTAGCGCTCTACAGCCTCGATTACGATGATATCAGCGTTCTTGATATCGCTGGATACTTCCTTCATATAGTCACGATGAACGAAGGTGCAGTTGGTAAAATCTTTAGATATATATGGCATCATGTTTACACGGAAGCTGTCGCCGATGAGGCACAGCTTCTTTTCATTTGCCCCATTACTGGTGGTGCGACAAATCATTTTTTCCACATTGAGACCATTTACAGTTACATCAGGTCGATAATCCACTGTATACTCTGCATCGTCGTGAGTAACCATGGAATCAGGAATTCCCATATAGGTATAGAGCTCGTACTTATCCGCATCCTGTGTTCCTACAATCCACGAAGCAGGATCTGTCTGCTCAACTCCCATAGCTGCATACAACGCATTTGTACCATATAAGCCACCAAGGTGATTCCAGTGACTGTCGTATTTGTAATACACCTGATAAGTACCAGATGCCTCCAACTCCTCTATAATCGGATATATAAATGGAGCCTTCGCTTCATTTTGCATTTTCTCATAGAGACGGGAAATACGTCTCCAATCATCCACCTTTTCCACCGTAGGCATGTACTTTGGATATACAGAAGACTTGTTAGGTGCTATGAGAACATAAAGCTCCTTTCCGCGAGCCGCACATATTGACTGAAGCTGATTTACAAGATTTACGTAGTGCTGCATCTCATCCTCACTAAGGATGTTGGAACCTACATAGCACTCATATTCATTTTCTCCATACAAAAACAGCCAGCCAAATCTTCCCACGATTACATCCTGATTAACTCTAAGTGGGTAAAAGGCATCGTCATCAATAATATCCTCAGTGGCCACCTGCACCTCTTCTCCAGGTACAATTGGCTTGTTAGTCTGACCACGCTCCACAATTTTATCCTTCTTTTCAGCACCGGCACTATAAAGCATTTGGCCCACTGCTGTGGCCACCTTCTGATACTGTCCATCGATAACATTGTTAATAGATTTGTATGCTGAAATCAGTGTATATCTAAACGGAATCCTGTCATCTATAAATCCACTTACGCTCTCTCCAGTATTGATCAGATTACTCCACTCAATTTCCTGCATCTGACGCTTCTCAGTTTCAACTACAGAAAGTGCATTGTAGCTTTCTTCTGAAAATAGGCGCAACATACCGCCTCCCACCCATGGCAACACAAGGAGTGCAAGAAATACCAATATGAAAATTTTGTTCTTTAGATTAGTTAATTTCATAACACCTCAATGGAAAGCTTAAAATTGATAATAAATAAATGGATTATAAGTACCGTTCACAAGGAACAAAAGGCTAAGAAGCAGCAACCCTAGACATACAAAGGCGTTGCCCTTAACTGCCTTAATACTCATGTGAGCCTGTACAAAGCCTCCAAAGAGACATGCACATATAAAGGCAATCACGCTCATTCCTGAAAGCTCATTTAGAAGATTTATTGGCCTAAAGCCACCAACAAACATTCTTGAAATAAAGATTCCTGCGTCCATAATTGTGTTCGCACGGAACACAACCCAAAGAAGCGTTACCACAATAAATATTAATATCCTGTTCAAAAACTTAACTGGATTTTTCTCCAGAATCTTTCCAAACCATAACCTTTCAAAAATCAACAGAATACCGTATACAACTCCCCATATAAGGAAGGTCCAGTTGGCACCATGCCAGATTCCAGTAAGTAAGAATACTACAAAGATATTCCAACAGGTTTTTGCCATAGAGCATCTGCTTCCTCCAAGTGGAATGTATACATAATCTCTAAACCAGGTGGAAAGAGAAATATGCCAGCGTCTCCAAAAATCTCTGATGGATTCTGCTCGATAAGGATGGTCAAAGTTCTCTTTGAAATCAAATCCAAACATCTTTCCAAGTCCGATTGCCATATCGGAATACCCGCTGAAATCAAAGTAAATCTGGAAAGTATAGCAGATAGCACCAAGCCATGCCACTGTTGCATCTAACGTTGAAATATCAGATTGCCATACCTTATCAGCTACAGTCGCTATCGTATTTGCGATAAGTACTTTTTTGCTAAGTCCAAAACAGAATCTCTTTATTCCTTCCGCAAACTCATAAGACCCCACAGAGCGGTCTGTCAGCTGACCGGCAATGTCTTTGTAATGAACAATTGGACCTGCAATCAACTGTGGAAAACAGGCAATATAAAGAGCAAAGAATAATAGATTCTCCTGAATCTCTGCCTTATTGTTATAAACATCTATAACATAGGATAAGGCTTGGAATGTGAAAAATGATATTCCTACAGGTAGGACAATCTGGTCTATCCCCAGGGCACCTGTGCCAACACCAGAAAAAATACCTGTAGCACGTTCTGCTCCCGTAAGCTCCCCACCAAAAAACAGATTTTCAATTGTAGCAATGAAAAGGTTGAAATATTTAAAGAAGAACAACATTCCCATGTCACAAACAATAGCGCATAAAAGTCCTACTTTTCTTACACCATTACCATGTCGGTCCTGTGCCACAAGAAAGCCTGCGCACCAGTTTATCAAAATAACCGCAGCAATAAGCAGCAGATATTTCACGCCACCGAAGGCATAGAAAATCAAACTGAAGCACAGCAATATGTAGTTAGATAAAATGATTTTGCGCTCCTGCCCTCCACCTATCACTCTTGGAACCCCGTAGTAAACCAAGAGACAAAGTGGAAGGAAGATTGTGCAAAATATAAGTGAGCTAAAAACCAATTTACTCTCCCCGTGAATTGAAAATTAACCTGCTAAAAGGTTTATTCTTATAAAACCATCCCACAATTTTGTCGCATGCAAAAGCTCCAATAAAAGTAACCACTGTGCAGGCTACAGCCTTTACTGGGAAGCTTGCATCTGAAAGTAATTCCTGCACCAATCGGATGGCATAAAACTGATTCAAATAAATCATAAGACTGACCTTGCCCATCCATGAAAAGATTGGCTTATCAAAAAACTCGTGGCAAGGATTTATATCTGAAAATGAAAGAATTACAGCAACCCACATAACAAAAACTACAGGATAGCTATAATTTACATCCATCTCTGTGCACGCATATCTAAATACAATCAAATAACAAATAATCTCTAAAGCACCAAGTAAGCGCTTTCCCGCCTTAGAAAAATCATATCGATTAAACTGTCTGGTAAGACTGTAGGTGCTGCAGCCTAGTGCCATTTCAGAAAGACCTCTTAAGAAGCATTTGTAGAACATACCAGTCCAGGCATCCACTCCTGCAATTCCATCATACTCGTGAGCCATGTAGCCCAGGATAAACAGTGCAAGAAGTGGGCAAACAATCTTAACAAATACGTCGTAATATTTTCTAAGCAATGGGTAGAAGATGAAGGTAACCATGAACCAAACATCCAGGTACCAGGTAAGCTTATTTACCCATGTGCTATCGAAACCAAATACCTGAAGGAAGAAAATCGAAGCCCAAGAATCTACAACGTAATGATATCTATCAAGAGCTGTATGCTCCAAATAATACGCATTTACGATAATTGTAAGTACCGTTGCAAATAGATGATATGGGAATACATTCCAAAACTTCTTCTTCATCATCAGAGCAGTTTCTGTACCTATTTGCTCAGTAGATTTCTCTCTTTTGGCATAGGCACTAGCAGCAAGCAGGTAGCCTGATACCAAAAAGAAAAACTCTACTCCTATATAGCCTCTGGCGAAAAAATTGAAACCAGTATTTCCTAGCTCAATCATTCCGCCTTCGGCAAATCTTTTGTGAATGTGAAAGAACAATATTGCCAAAGCAAAAATAAAACGTAAAAACTCCACCCGTCCATTTTTCTTTGTCATCATTGCCTCCTTTTATTTTATAAACAATCCATTAGAAGCTGTGTCCACCACCGGAATGGCCGCCACCTCCTGAGTAGCCTCCGCCTCCTCCGGAAAATCCTCCGCCAGAATGACCTCCCGAACTACTATTTTGAGAGCGTCTCACTCTGCGTGTATCGTATATTGCCGCTGTGCCCGCAATTGCTGCACCAGCCAAAAGAATTTCTGAGCCCTTGCTGTCCATTTTTACTTTCGAACGCTCCGACATAGCCATAAAGAAACTGAACAGGAATCCAATTATTATGGCAAGCAGAAAGGCTACGATAATTCTCATAGGTCTTAAAATAAAACCTTTATTTGTAAGTGTATCCGCCTGATTGAAAGCCTTAAGGATACAGGTTTTATAGTCGCCCTTAGACGCATAGCGATATATATTATCCGTAATATCTGTGGCGTCTGCACTTGATATGCTTCTCTGGTATTTACCATAGCCAGACATCCATATCACGCGCTCATCCATATCAATGATAAATGCTACTCCATCATCATAATTGGAATACTGTGAAGTATAGTAATCAAACAGCTTCTCATCAGTAGTATCCATGCTACTCTCACTTGTTGTAGCTACCACATATTTTGTATTGCTATTCAAAGTCTCAAGATATTCTAATACCTCAGACTCATCTTCATCAGAAAGAATATCTGCATCATCTGCAATGTAAATATTCGATGCTGCAGCATGAACATCAACTGGTGTAAACAGCAATGCTGCAGCCATTAATCCAAGAACAAATCTTTTAATCTCTCGCATTTTCTAACCTACCTCCCTTCTTAAGGAATTGAGGTGCAGGATGAGTTGCGAATCGATTATATTCGTTCACAATGGCATTTATAGAAAATAGAATTACCACAAATGCCACAATCAAAGCTGCATAATAAAAAATATCATTTGGTAAATTGATAAGCCTTACCGCTATGGAAAAGGCCCATGCTAAAATTCCAAGGAGCATTACATTCTTATCACCCTTTTTCACCTTAATAAGTGCCGCAATAACCATTACCACACTTGCAGGATAAAAGATATAAGGTAGGATTCCAAGTAATGCACCTGTCATCTGCATCGATACAGCAAAAATCACTAATGCAATTACTGTAATCAAACTTGTGAGCATCGCTACGTTTAACGATGAAGATGTCTTTTTAGGTTTCTTAATCTTTTTAGCCTTTACGTTTTCTGCATTTTGGAAGTAGCCCTTGTCATTAAGATGCTGGTCTGAACTATAGGTACACTCAGCCAAAATTGCTCCTACCAAGGCTATTAATGCAGATACCAATGCACTAAATGAGCATAGGCTTTTAACATTAAAACTAAAATTCAAAATAAAGCTGGCCAAAAGAAGTACTACAAATATGCCTGCTGAAACCTTTCCTGCAAATGAGTACATCTTTCTCTTATCAATGGGCATATCGATGTAGGATACACCGTTTGCTCCGTTAATAATTGAGTATGCTACTCTGTCATTATACTTGGTAGTCATGAAGTACATAGGCATGTAAGCGCCCTGTACATCATCGTACTTCAAATCATTTGTAAGCTTGGTTTCGATTTCATATCTGGCAGATGGTTCTGGGCTGTACCCATGACTGCCCTTAGCCACCTCACCACAAAGATAATCTACTGCCTTATCTAAGGAATCTGATTTATAAACATCCTCATCAACAGTGGAATTCTCCACAAAAAAGCCTGCCAAATATCCTGGATTAAAGCTTCTCACCTTATCCATAGGGAATGGTTCAAGCTTTGCCGCAATGCTATCGTCCAAAGTCTGGGATGCATCAAAAGGAACCTTCAGGCTGTCAACCTTTACCGACACATCGACAGTAGCATAATCTGTAATATAGTAATCTGCTGTAGAATGTGTAGTCGTCCCCTTATACTCTATCTCATCATTAATACTGTAGTCATAAAGATAGTAAGGCACATACATTCCTACCAGCTTCTCGATATTTTCCTTATCCTCCAACCCCTCTGGAGTAAAGTGAAGATGCCCTGTAAGACTTCTGTATTTGTCTCTGGCTTTCTCCTTATTAAGCTGGAAAGGTAAGATATATTTTGGAGCTCCCTCTGTAGAAAACTTCTCCTGCATTGTGGCCTGATTGCCACAATATGGGCAGAACTCCATTCCATCGTTATCAATTAGCTGGATTTCTCCACCACAGCTAGGACACTGATAAATGTTTGTATTTATAGTGTCCATGCCAATCTTATCATCTGGTGTATAACTATCTACATCTGTAAGTGACCCACAGGATCTACATTTCAATTTTTGATCTTCCGCAGAAAATCTAAGCTGCCCTCCACAACTAGGGCATGGAAACATTGTTGCCATTTATTACTCTCCAACCCCTTAAGGTCTCTTAGTGCCGCAATTTACGCAGAAGTTGCCGTAGTTCTCATTACCACAATTTGGGCAGAACCATCTACCTGCCTGTGGCTGGCCCTGCTGCATAGGCTGACCTGCTGGCATACCCTGCTGCTGAGCTGCACCTGCATTTAATAACTCTGCTGCATTTGCTCCACCAACCTGAGCTGCCATATTTAATCCATAGAAGCCCATAGCTGCACCATTTGCATTGTTTGCTGCTGCTTCCATAGCTGCTGCCTGAGCCTGAACAAGTGTGGCTCCAGCCATAGCCTGATTGCGGAAAGCTCCAGTCTTCTGAAGCTCTTTGAGTGTAGCTGCATCCTCATCTGGAATGATTGTAGAAAGAATCTGAACTGATGTAAGGCTCAAACCATACTTCTCTGTCCAGTCGTGATTAAGCTCCTCACCCATAGCGTCAGAGATTTCTTTTGTATACCCTGGAATAGCTGATGGTCTGATTCCCATTCCTGAAAGCTTTCCAAGTGCTGGCTGTAATCCCTGTACGAAAGTAGCGCGAAGCTGCTCCTGAATATCGTCGATTGTGTACTCATCCTTAACATTTCCAGCAAGGTTTGTATAAAGTGCAGTTGGATCTGAAACCTGAAGGCTGTAGTTTCCGTTGCACTTTAAGGTTGTATCCATATCAAGACCGATATTGGCATCTAATACTCTAAATGGAATTGGAGATGGAGTACCAAACTTAAGACCTGTAATATCCTTCGTATTTACGAAGTATACTCTCTGCTGAACTGGCTTCTCTCCGCCAAAAGTGAAACGACGTCCAAACTCCTTGAATACCTCTGCAAAGTTACCTGCAAAGATTGATGCAGAACCATTATCCTCCCATGAATATGCACCTGCCTCAGCAGCTACATCGATAATCTTTCCGCTATCTACCAAAAGAGCACACTGACCTTCGTTAACGATTACTACAGAATCCTTAGTAATAACATCCTGCTCTCCCTTAGTGTTGCTGCTCTTACCAGAAACCTTGTGTGTGGCTCTCTTTAAAAGAACATCGTTTGACATAGAATCGCAAACGAAGAACTCTTTCCACTGATTAGCCAGCTCCGCTGATACTGACCCCTTAAATGCCTGAATTAATCCCATTTGTTACATTATCCTCCTGACAAAATTTAATTACCTTATATTATAAACAATATTACCCACTAAAACAAATTAGGAGGCCTTGCGGCCTCCTGTTTATACTATGTAGTTTACTGCTAATTTCCTAAAAGTAATCCAGTTAACAATCATTCCTGCTAATATAAATGCTGCTAATGCTACCCATACCACTCCCTGATTAAAAAATGAATTTGTGAAGAAATCAAATATCATCACAAATGGAGTTGCACTCTCTGGGAAAACATGTGTAAGTCTTGGCAAACCAATACAAGCAACCATGAAAACGATGTAATAAATCCAGAAAACATTTTTACCGTAACGAATAACATTATTTCCTGCCAAGCCTTCAATCCACATGAATAAACCGTAAAGGAATGCTGCCACCTTCAAAATCACATTTGCATCAGCCTCTGTAACAAGTATAAGAGCCAATATTACCACAACTAACAGTTCCAAAAAATCTGCAACTCTTAATCCGATAAAAAGTTTTTTTCTTGTCATTCCAAAACTCAGGCCCTTTGGCACTTCATCTGCAATGTAGAAAATCTTCAAAAATCCGTTTGTTCCTAAATATGCTCCACCAACTCCAAACAAAAGCATTTCTCTAAAATCCTCTGGTTCCATTGGGTCAGACTGAGAAACTATAAAGTATATAACCAGCATAAGCACAATGGAAAAAACTATAACCAACAGGTTGATTAATTCTGAATACTTCTTTATTTGAGCTATTGCCCTAATGTTTCTATTCATAATTCCTCCAGTCTAATTCACCATACATTTGCTATTAAGCTTATAAGCCCATAACTCCAGTAGAATGAATACTATAATTGTTCCCACACCAATTACTGTAAGTGATAAACCATTGTTTAATGCACTAATATGAATCTGTTTTCCTACCGCTGCCATTGCACCAACAACACCACCAAGACATGCCATTATCATAATAATAATCATCATTACTATCTTACCGAATTTCTTTATCTTATATCCTATAACTGTTCCAATTACTCCAGCTAAGATTGAAGCAGCAGCTGCAAGAAATGTAAAACCTACAAGCATCTTACGATCAAAAATAAAACATATTGCCAGACTAACAATTACACAACCTGTTATAAACGTAAGCTGCTGAATGATTTGTCCCCAGAATACATCCTTCCTTCTGGCTCCCATGGAAAGGACCACACTATCAAGCCAATTTGGTCCATAAATGGCATATATTGTGTTGAACAAAATCATAAACATACCGGTAAATGCCACAACATTCTGAACGATATATCCCAACATGTCCGTCATCTCTGCGCCCATTAAAAAGAACTCAAATGCAAGAATCACTTGAAGGCCCATAACAAGTCCAAAAATTTTAATACCCTGTATAAAATAATGTTCGGCAGATCTTCGTGCTAAGCTCTTCATGATTTATGCCCCCTTTCTGTCATCTACGCACATAGCATAAAAAAGATTCTGAAGTGCAACAGGCTCAACCTGAACATCATCTCCAAAATCAGCAACTGGCTCATCTGCCAACACAGTAACAACCTTGTTTCTTCCAATGCTCTCTGGATGATATACCTTAAATCCGTCTGTAGCCTTGTCTACCAATGTGTCCTCTCCACTAACTCTGTATGCTCTTGAAAGAAGCTCTTCTGTGTTTTCCTGAAGAACAATCTGTCCATCGTCAATGATGATAACTTTTTCAAATAATGAAGCTGCCTCTTCAATGATATGGGTACTAATGATAAATGTACGACCAGTCTGTGCGTACTCATCAATCACAAGCTTATAAAACTGCTCTCTTGCAACAACATCAAGACCTGCTACTGGCTCATCCAGGATTGTTATATCAGCCTTGCTGGCAAGGGCGATTATGATTGTCAAAGATGAAAGCATACCTTTTGAAAGTTTGCTTACTCTCTTCTTAGGGTTGAGATTGAATAGTGCCACAAGCTCCTTTGCATAAGCCTCATCCCAATATTTATAGAAAACCTTTGCAGTCTTTAAATAGTCCTTTACCTTCATACTGTTTGGACCAAACATGGTAACCTGAGGAATCTCTCTAGAGTAACAAATGTGTGACAGTGCTTCCTCGTTTTCCCATACTGGCTGACCATCTAATGTAACTGTCCCCTCTGTGGCAGGGTTCTGAGCTGTAAGAATTGAAAGAAGTGTAGTCTTACCTGCTCCGTTTCTTCCAATCAAGCCATATATCTTTCCAGTCTCAATATCAATATTTACATTCTTAAGAACTGTATCCTTTCCATATTTCTTTACTATATTTTTACCTGATAATGTTCCCATATGTTTTCTCCTTTTATTCTAAAGCTCCTTAGTGTCATCAATCATCTTCTTAAGCTCTGCCTTGTCGATTCCAATAAGCTTTGCCTCGCTGATGATTTTCTTAACATAGTTCTCATAAAAGCTTGTTTTTCTAGTCTCTTGTATTTTTGATTTTGCCCCTTCACACACAAACATACCTATACCTCTCTTCTTGTATATAATGCCTTTGTCTACCAATAAATTAATTCCCTTAGCTGCTGTAGCTGGATTAATCTTATAAAATTTCGAGAGCTCTGTAGTGCTAGGTACCTGCTCTTCTTCTCTTAAAATATCCCTTAAAATTTCATCCTCAATCATCTCACTGATTTGAAGGTAAATTGATTTATCTTCCCCAAGATTTTGTATCACATTTTCACCTCCTTTAGTCCATTGGTTAATTACTTGTGTAATTAACCATAACACCTCAATTATATATTGTCAACCCTTCCTTAAGTGAAATTTTTAAAAAAAGGATTCTAGCCAACCGACTAGAATCCATCTACTTTACAAATCAATTATCTCTATATCTATTTCCTCTTCCACATCTTCAATCTCTGGCTGCTGACGTCTGCGAGGCCTTGGCTCTCTTCTCTCTCTTGGTGGTCTGGAGGTTTTCTTAGCACCTTCCAGCTTCTTCACCTTCTTCTTGGCCACAAGTCTGGCTGGTATGAAGTGAA
Source organism: Pseudobutyrivibrio sp. UC1225 (assembly GCF_900115215.1). NCBI lineage: Bacteria > Bacillati > Bacillota > Clostridia > Lachnospirales > Lachnospiraceae > Pseudobutyrivibrio > Pseudobutyrivibrio sp. UC1225. Next base: position 69,877 of record NZ_FOVQ01000013.1, read on the forward strand.
GAATAAAAATCATCACGATGACATACAAATGTACAAAGAATATATTTGTAATTACTCCGTTATGCTTCAGCAGGTATCCTGTAGAATATCCATATGCACAGAGAATCGCAAGATTAACAAGAGCCATAATCATAATAGGTATGTTGGCAGCTGCGTTCTTAATGCAATTCAGGAAATCCTTGAAGCTGGCATCAAAGTATACGAAACGTCCTATCATAAGAGTGAGGAAATATGCGATAAGTGTATCGTAGTTAGCACTCTCATAGATGAACTTAAGATAGCATAAAATCAAAATCATATATGCCATTCCTGTCAGTCTGATAGATGCCATGGCCTCCCTGTCCAAATGCTTTAATCTAACAAGCACATGATCACAGAAGGAATTAAGCAGAATGGATATAATCATAAAAATCAATAGCAGGTAATCCTTGTATGAATCCCAAATCTCTTTAAAGGGACCTGATTTCAAAAAGAGATTTATCAAAAAGTATACTGCCATGAAGCCTATGATACTTCCACCCGAAAAAATCAGCTCATAGTATCTTTCGGATAGGGAGAAAAACTCCTGCTCGAAATAATCATCGTTCTTCTTTGTGCCTTTGGCATATAAATAAAAAATCAAATAGACTATGCCAAGTAACACGCCTGTTAGCAGTGCAAAAAATATACATTGTGGCAACTGAAAATAGTGTGCCAAATATTCACTATAACTCATGTCATAAAACCTTCTTTACTTCAAATTATTTATCCTTAAACAGTTTAGCCATCTGCATCCTTACAGTCAACATGCACAATATCTAATACCTGTCTATTTTCTATTGAGCGCCACTCCTACATTAGCTATAATCAACTAAATACTAGTTTTAAATACGAAAATAAGGGAGTGGAATCAGTTTCTCAGCCATGACAATGGAGAATCTTGATACTCCATTTATTGAACTTGGAAAAATTCGTAAGGATCTTGCTGAAGCTGAACAGTCAGTCAACCCAGTTCCAATAGAAGGCAAATTTGAAGGTCAGCTTATTTTCACACCAGAGTGCTTTAGAGCTCTTATGTATACCTACATGGAAATTGCTTTATCAGATGATGTAATTATTGATAATTCTAGTCTCTGGCGCAATAAAATTGGTCAGAAGGTGGCTGTTGACTCCTTCAATGCTTCAATTAAGCCTTGGGATGAGCGAATCATAAACCACGAGTATCACACTAATGATGGCTTCAGAAGTGAGGATTATACCATCATAGAAAATGGTATGCTTAAATCATTTGCCACAACTCTTTTCGGCGCTAACAAGGCAAAGGTAGACAGAGCAGGAAACACAGACCTCTGTTACGTTGTTGAGCCTGGTGACACAAGCCTTGATGATATGATTAAAAATGTTAAGAAGGGGCTTATAGTGGGATCTATTTCCTGCGGTGAACCTAGAACTAACGGAGAATTAGCAGGCGTGGCAAAGAACGCCTTCTATGTCGAAAATGGTGAGATTAAGAATGCTGTTTCCGAGACAATGGTCAGCTTCAACGCCATAAAGATTCTTGAAAACATTGTTTCAATTTCAAAGGAAGTTCTTGCAAACGGAGATTGGGTACTACCTTATATCTGCGTGGATGGAGTTACAATTTCAGGTAAATAAAAGACAAGGAGGCGAATCAGATTGACTCGCCTCCATTTTTATACCATTGCCTCTACAATTATTAAATCATCTTCACTTCTAATCTGGAAATCTCCATCATATTTATCAACAACAGCCTGTATATTTCTCATACCATATCCATGAACCTTATTAGCTCGTTTGCTGGATATCAGTTTTCCCTTTTCATATTCCAACGGGTGATCTGAGGTGTTGCTGGATATGATGCAAAGATTGTCATTAAAAGGCCAGCTTTGAATGGATATCTTTCCTCCGTTGGCATTAGCTTCGATAGCATTCTTTAAGATATTGGAAATCAAAATACATAAATCATAATCCCCAATATTCTTCTCCTTTGGCACCACCATCTGAATTTCAAGGTCTGTTCCCCTTTCATCCGCTAAGGCTTTCATCTGTCCCAAGACACCGTCAATAGCTGGATTACCTGTATAAGATACCCTTCTAAAGGACTGTGTATCCTTAAGAAGATTGTCACAGTATTCGGAAACCTTCTCTATATTTCCCTCTGCTGCAAGAGCAGATAATGCATTTAGGTGCGCTACCAAATCATGCTTAAAGGCATGAAGTCTCTCTTCACTCTTGATAATGGTATCAATCTGCTCCTGCTGCACCTCCAGTAAAAACTTTCTCTCTGAAGCAGCACGCTGAGTTTCTTTCGCTTTTCTCTCTAATAGGCCAAGATATAAGACAAACAAACAGAAAAGAATACAGGTAACCAATAGCACGTTCCCTAGCGCACTGGCGCGCTCTATCACCTGACTCGAGCCATATTTAAAATACTCCTGAACTACATTGAGTATAAACCACAAAAATATACAGCTGAAATTCATGAAAAATAGCTGCCATATATTGTAGCTGACTTCGTCCTGCTTTCCTCTAGACATATTAGACTGATAGCAAATTACTAATACAACTGCCACTGGAAAAACAGCTGCTGTATAGGCCATATAATTTTCCTGCCATCCTAGAAAATGACTATATATTACTAGGAAAACCGTCTGAATAACCGAGGTAATTGTGTATGTTGGTAGAAATAACGGAATCCACTTTTTTGCTCCACCCTTTAAAAAGAATACATTTGAGACAGAAACCACTAGAAAAATCAAACTCTGAAGGCTTTTATCAAAAGGAATTGCCAACAGATTCTCAGCAGTAATAATCGCCAATATTCCAAACAAGGTTCTCGATCTGTCGATTCTTGGCTTTGCTCCCATTATTACAAGATAAACCAAAAAAACAGATACATAATCTTCAAATGTATATATGAATCTATATATTATCTCGGCAGCCATCATAATTAAACCTCAAATCAACATTCTATTTTGTATATTAGCAAATAATGTGAAAAAAAAGAAGCCACAAACTGTGGCTTCTCTGCACTATTCAATTATCCAAATATCCACTTAATGAAACTAAAATCAAGTCCCTGTAATCCATAATACATATCGCCTTACCTCCTCCCTTTATAATTTATCATGAGCATTTTTCATTGCTAGTTCACGATATTCTTTTCTAAAAGAATCCACATAGCTTCTCCCAATATTAAGTGCAACCCCACCAGAAAGTGCCACACGGTTTCTCTCACACTTTTTTATATCATACGCATTTACGATATATGATTTATGAATCTGTATGAAGGAATCACCAAAAAGTTCCTTGTAATACGACAAAGGATTTCTTATTGCCTTTATGGTCTTGCCATTGGTACCATAAAAATCACAATAATTACCTTCTGACTTAATATAACTGATTCCAGATTTTTTTACAAAAACCTCTTTGCTAATTTCAACTACAACATCATCTTTATAATCTCTATAGGCATTTTCAAGTCGTCGTAAAACCTCGTCTGGCTGCAAAGGCTTAAGCATAAAGCCAATAACCTTGGCGCCGAATGCATCCTGCATATTCTCGTAATGACTTGTAGCAAAAATAACTCTAGCAACTCTATCATTTTTCTCTAAAATTGACTTTATTTCAACACCATTCTTTCCTGGCATTTCTATGTCTAAAAAGAGTAAATCAATTGTTCTCTCATTAGCATCCAGCCAGTTTAACAGCTCCTCACCATTTGAAAATAAAAGCTTATCGTACTCTTCCGTCTCTTTTAGAAAAGCTTTTTCTATGATTCCAGAAAGCTCCTGTTGGATTTCTTTGCTGTCATCACAAATGGCAATTGTGAACATTAGTAAAAACCTCCGATTAATATCGTATTTACGAACTGTATTACCATCTTATTATTTATTTGTAATCTTATCAATACGTTTGTGCTTAAACTTTAATTTTAGAATATCCTCTTCGTAGTAGGATGGGATATTTACAACACATTTATCCTCATTGAAATTTAGCTCTGCTGGTGTAACAAGCCAGTCCTTATACTTGTTTCCATATCTAAAGCTTACACTATCATCTGACTCGATAACTGTTTTTCTGCCCCATTTGATTCTTGCTATTCTCTTTACTGCTTTTACAAATTCCTGTTTTTCCTCAACCTTAACAGTGACAGAAACTGGCTTTGCCCACACATAGAAGAATAAAGTCATGAACAATACGAAGCAAGCTATACTTAAGGATGTAGTTATTAACATAAAAGGATTGAAAAGACTTCCGCCATCAACAAGAATCAATGTGACAAAAACGACAAAGCCTGCTGTTCCTATCATTCCAAAATGTAGTAAATATCTATTAAATGTACTCATCGTATCCTCACTTTCGGGTTGTTTCCCCCAGCCCAGACATGAAGCTGGAGGAAAAATATAAATAATTCAGAATCCACGATATATTTTTACCATGCATGTATATAGCATTCAACACTGATGTGGCATACAACAGTTTCTTGTTACAAACGACAAAAAAGGAGGCTGTTTTGCCTCCTTTCATTAATCGTTTCCATATACCACTTTATAATACGAGTCAAAAAGTTGTTTTATCTCTTCCTGCTCTTCCTCTGGCGCAAGCTTCAGATAATCTGACAGAAGCCCTCTATCTTTAAACTCTTTATCGGACTCCTTAATAAGTCTTGCCTTCGTCATTTCCACATCAATCCTGATTTTCTTTTCCGGCGAAGCCAGCTTGTAAATGATTCGTCTTGCCAGTATTGCTCCAGCCCAGATAACCAGTATCAAAAGCACAATGCTTAGAATTACTATTCCAATAATCTTGATTAACTGAAGCCCTTCATTCTTGTAGGTTTCCTGCTGCTCTGCTCCCTCAGGAATATCTGGCAAATCCTGCACTTCCAGCTGGATTTCATTCTCAGTTTCTGGATCTATGGTTTCATTTCTGTGCCAACTGTACATTCCTGCTGTTGAGTAGGCGCTGGTTGGTTCAAAAGGAATCCAGCCTACATTCTCAATATATGCTTCAGGCCACACATGAGCACAGTTTGCTTCTACCACATAGTTTTCCTGAATTTCAAATGGGAAACTGTATCTGTACCCGATTACAGCCCTTGCAGGTATACCAATCGACCTAAGCATCATTACCATCGATGAGGTGTAGTGCACACAATATCCCGACTCTGTCTCAAAGAGGAACCTGTCAGCAATATCTGCCATTCCTTTTGAGGTACTCATATCAGAATCTGGATTATGTCCTCCAACAGCCTTGGTGTTATAGGTATACTGACGAAGATATATCTCAATAAGCTTTGCTCTGAGATAATCATTATCCGCTTTAGCAGTAATGTCTGAAGCAAGCTTTTCCATTCTGTCACTGACACCCTCTGTATCACCGTAAATCTGGTACATGTCTGTCTGTTTTAAATACTCCTCATATTCACTAGCATTCATCACGTCTTTCAAATCCTGATTATAAAGTGAAAGATAATATTCGCTGGCCTCCTGATATGTCATAGGCTCTCTGTCAATGAGAGAACCTTTTGGATTCTGAAATAGCTCCACTAAAAGTGGACTTCCGTAATCAATATCCAGATACTTTGCCTTAATCTTATAGCCTTTTCTGTGCCTATCGTCACTTCTACCCTTCTCAATAAAGCCATCCTGATTTGTTAACACCAGTGCTCCTGCTGGCGCAATTTCATCAGCTGTATCAAGGTATACATATTCCACATCCAGCTTAGAAATCTGGGAGAACATTTCAGCCTCTTCTTTATCTATGTCATTATCCTTAAGGAACTGAAGCCATTCTACCAACGCCTTTCCATCAACGCCTTTTCCACCAGCAAGATAAAGAACTCGTCTCATCTTCATCTTTTTGCCGGTCTCAGCATCCGTATATACGAAATATGGACGTTCCACAGATTCCAGAACTAGCTGCAATTTATCTGAATTAGAAATTCTACTACCAGTGGCATTGAAAGACCCGTAGCCTACTGTATATTCACTGTCTCCAATCACCGAGCACAAATAATAAGCCGTAGCATCTGCCGCATTTCCAAATACACCTTCCAGTCTTGACCAGTCGATAGGATCTCTATTCATTGGAATAAATATCAAAAAACACCCCAGCAACAGAAAGAAGTTAAATGGAAATCCCCCTTCCTTTCTTCCCCATATAATATGCTGTATAGACGATAAGGTAAGTACCACAAGCGCCACAAACAATAGCTTATCCAAAAGCTTGTCGCCCCAAAAGGCTGTCCAGTACATACGTAAATATAAGGCTGAGCCATCAAGCACAAAGGTGCCAAATAAAATCACTTTATCTCTGAAAGGCAGGTAATCAAAAATTATTCTTACCACCACTGCTAAAAGCACAGCAATGGCTATATCACTCCATTTTTCATTGACCTTTAAAAGGAAAAACATAAGAACCGCTGGAATCAGCGAAAATAATGGAATCGCCTTATTTTCCACAATACCATGGAGAATAAACTCCAATACTGCATATAAGAAAAAGAACAAAATGAACGTCAAAACAAAACTACCCCTGTTAAGGTCGTAGCTATCCCCTTTTACCAGCAAAAAAATCTCCAAACAAATGGTGATTAATGCAAATACAAACAGATGAAGTTTTTTCTCAACCGCAAATAATGCAGCTACTCTCTCCTTCATCAGGATCTTCTCTGATGATAATCCAAGTATCGCCTTCATTGACTTTTGACCTCCGCTCTTCTACTAACCTTTGAATCTCTTTAAAGGATTTTGAAGAGCCATAGAAAATACCATCTGCTACTATACTGTAAAAATCCATAAAGCTTTCACGGGAATCTACTGTAGATTCCTTAACATCACCTGATGGATAAATCAATCGGACCGGAACTCCCTGCTCACCGAAATGCCATGCCGCCGATACGACGAATTCCAGAAATATATCCCTCTTCTTTAGATACTCCAAATCTTCCCTGCTCTCAGGTGGATTGGAAGCTTCCATAAGAATCGTAACAGTCCTCTTCTCCATTTTATCTGGAGTTCTAACCATCAATTCTCCCTGTTTAGCTGACACCTTCCAGTTGATAGCATTTAGACTATCGCCTTTATAATAAGGTCTCATATCACTTCCAGGAGTATCCTCATAAAGCCTGTTACTTTTCAGTCCAGTATTATTGATTAAGTTTTCGATATCAAGTACCTTTGCTGCCACATCTGTTATCTGTGGTCTTACAATCGCCCTGAAGTTATACTGAACATCAAGCTCCACCGTATACATATAAAATGGATCTGTCAGGGAAATTCTGTCTATACCGATATTGTAAGCCCCAGCATATTTACAGGTTATACCAGACAACAGTTCCTTCTTCTCATGATTATCCAGGGAAATCTCCTGACCATTTTTTATCTCATAAAGGCTACATCTGTCATCCAAGGTAAACATCCCCATTCGATGAACTGGGAAAATTCCTGCATTTTCGAAAAGCACACGATATCTATGCTCCTCACCCTTGGTGACCTTATATACCTCTATCTCCTGAAAAATATTTAAGAATTTGTAATTTAATATGGTGTAAAGAATCGAAACTGGAATAATAAGCAACATTCCATAGAGCCATGCAAAAGAAACCGGCCCTCCATAATAGCTGGCAAAAATGATGCTCAGTACCAGCCCAATAAGATATGAAATTATCCCCCTTTTATGAATCTTAACCTTCATTTATCCACAAAAATATTTACTACCTTGTTAATTAGTTGCGTCGTTGCATCTCACCTGTTCAAGAATCCTTCTTACCAGATACTCTTTAGTAGTCCGGCTAAGCCTTGCCTCGCTTGTAAGTATTATTCTGTGAGTAAGTGTAAGTGTGGCAGCCTCTGCAATATCCTCTGGAATGCAGTAGTCTCTGTCTGCCATAAACGCTAAAGCCTGCGCACAGCGAAGCATCGAAAGCAGTGCTCGTGGTGAAGCTCCACAGGCAATTTCTGGATTATTTCTTGTGGCCTCTACAATCTCCACAGCATAGGTTCTAAGATTCTCTTTTATGGTGACAGCGTTAACCTGGCGACGCATTTCATTAATGTCCTCACCTGTCAAAACAGGAGTTGTATCCTGATGGAGCTGTCCCTCCAAGAATCTCTTTACCATATCCTCTGAGGCATCCTGATTTGGATACCCCACACTAAGCTTAATCATGAAACGATCAAGCTGTGCTTCTGGAAGTGGATAAGTTCCTGCCATCTCCACAGGATTCTGCGTTCCTATTACCATAAATGGTGCTGGCACAGGAATATCCTTTCCATCTATTGTGACCTGCTGCTCCTCCATTACCTGAAGCAGGGCAGATTGTGTTTTTGGGGATGTTCGATTGAGCTCATCAACAAGAACTATATTACTGACAACAGGACCTGGCATAACCTGAAAACTTTGGTCCTTAGAATTGAAAATAGAAACACCGGTAATATCCGATGGCATGGTATCTGGAGTACATTGAATTCGTGCAAAAGAAAGTGACACCGAATCTGCCAGCGCTTTGGCAAGTGAGGTTTTTCCCACACCTGGAACATCCTCTAATAGCACATGACCTTCCGCCAAAAAAGCAGCAATCAGCTTGTCGATTACTTCTCCTTTTCCAACAATACGCTGCTCCATGCTATCCTTTAGCTTTTGCACCTTCTCATTCATCTATATATCCTCCCCTCAATACTAATTTCCCATAACATTATATTTTAATCATACACTTTCTCAGATTCTGTTCAATATCTTTTGGTCACTTTTTCGATAAATGTCCATTAAAGTCCTTCACCTATAGAACAATAGAGGCTGCTGTGCTATTTTACAGTGAAAAGAATTTAATGGAGGGGAGCTTATGAAAAAATATCCATTAACTGCTGCACAAAACATGCATTACCAGTGGATTCGTAAATACGGTACACAGCAGGTCTCAGGGCTAAGTATTGTTGCTTCGCTGCAGGCCGACCTTGATTTTAATCTCTTAGAAAAATGCATTCGTATGGAAATCAAGCGATATAGCTGTATGCGAGTCCAATTCACAAGACCTGATTCCAACGGAAATATCAAACAATATATTGCTTCCTCAGATGACTATGAGATTCCACTTAGGGATCTTTCAAATATGACTATGGAAGAAGCAGATGATGTCATGCAAGCCTGGGCTTACAACACCATCGATGGAGCCGACATTCCTATGTTTGAGATCTTTATGGTAAAGCTACCAGAGGGCTATCGTGGATTCTTTCTGCATATGGATCACAGACTTATCGATTCTTGTGGAGTAGTTGTTATGACCAACGACATCCTGGCACTCTACACTCATTTCAAATTCGGTGCAGCAATGCCTGATGAATTAGCAGACTTTGAAGATGTTCTTATAAAGGATTTATCAAAAACTAAAAACGAAAAACGCTTCAAAAGAGATAAAAGCTTTTGGGATGATATTTTAGATAAGCTTGGCGAACCAATTTATTCCGATATTCAGGGACCTCTAACCTTAGACAAGTCTCGCAGAAAGCATAATAACCCTAATCTTCGCTCTGCCGACATAGAGCTAAAGGATTTATTTGTAGCTGTTGAAGACTATAAGCTGGAGCCCGCTTCAGCCAGGACCCTTTACGAGTTCTGCCAGAATCATCAGATTTCCATGACAAATCTTTTGCTTTTGGGAATGCGCACTTATCTATCAAAAGTAAATAACGGACAGACCGATATATCCATCCAAAACTTTATTTCCAGACGTTCCACACAAGATGAATGGACCTCTGGTGGAAGCCGCACCATTATGTTCCCTTGCCGAACAAAAATCAGCCCCAATACAGATTTTCTCTCAGCTGCCTACCAGGTTCAGGACATGCAAAACCAGATATATCTCCATGCCAACTACGACCCTCAGCTTATATATGATGAGATAAAAAAACGATATCACACACCAGAAAATACCACCTATGAAAGCTGTTATCTCACCTATCAGCCACTAACAGCAAAAATAGATAATCCTTATTTAAAAGATATTCCAATGCACTCAAAATGGTTTGCAAATGGAGCGGCCACGAAGAAAATGTACCTTACAGTTTCCCACACTGAAGATGGTGGAATGAATTTCTCATATCACTATCAGACAGCAGCTTTAAATGAAAAGCATATAGAGCTTTTAAACTATTACCTTATGAGAATCATTTTCCGAGGTGTGGAACAGCCAAATCTTACCGTAGGCGAGATTATGGCGGCAGTGTAAAGGAGGTTAGCCATGACAATAGAAAAAGCTTTTAAACAGTTAGTAGCCCAGTATTGCAAAATCTCACCAACAGAGCTGACAGGAGAGAAAAGATTCCGCGAGGATCTGGACTTTTCTTCCCTGGATTTCATGTCCTTCCTAGGTGAGCTTGAGGACGAGTTTGATATTGAATTGGAGCAGGATAAAATCATTCAGATTCACACTATCGATGAAGCACTTTCTATGATTCAGGAGTTACAGGAGGTGGGTTAATGAAACTACTTAGATGGATTTGGTATAAATTTTTTGATAAAACTGGAAATGCTTTTACTAACTTGATGGAGGTTTCATAATGGATAATCTTAGAACTCTCTGGGATAATACCGCCAATAAATTTCAGGAACTGACTGCTGTGAGATGGCTGGATAAAAAGGCCGTCTGTGGAACTACCTATGGCAAGCTTGATGAACGAATCACAAACATCCGTAAAGGTCTTTTGGCAACAGGTTTTTCTGAGGCTCATATTGCCATTATTGGCGAAAGCAGTCTCCAGTGGATTTCCAGCTATCTTGGTATAGTAACCGATACAAACGTTGCCGTTCCTTTGGATGCTTTACTTCCACAGGATGATTTAATCGAGCTGATTAATAGGGCCGACTGCCAGGTTCTTTTCCTTAGCCCAAAGCTTATCTCTCTTGCAGAACCTGCCCTTCAGCAATGCAAAAAGCTAAAACAGATTTGGCTACTTCAGGATTCTTATGAACAGAATATACCTAACGCCAAAATAGGAACTTTATCCGAACTGATGGACCTTGGAAAGGACAAGGAAGATACATATGGAGCAACCCCTGATTCCATCGCCACCATCATTTTCACCTCAGGCACCACAGGTAAAAGCAAAGGCGTAATGCTCACCCAGAAAAATCTTTTTGATAATGTAAAAAATGTTGATTACGAAGAAGCCCCAGGCTGTGTCATGATGAGTGTTCTACCAATCCATCATGCCTATTGTCTGGTAATGGACTGGCTTAAGGGATTTTCCCTTGGTGCGATAGTTTGTATCAATGATAGCTTTATGCACATGGTAAGAAATATCAGTATTTTCAAGCCAAGGGTAATCCTTATGGTACCTCTTATGATTGAATCTATTTATAAGAGACTATCCTCGTTGACTGAGCTTTCAGATGAAATGATTTATGAAACTGTCTTCGGTGGAAATCTAAAGATTATATTTACAGGTGGAGCTCATCTGGATCCATTTTACATAGATGAGTTTAAGAAATATGGTATAGATATTTACGAGGGCTACGGCATGTCCGAATGCTCACCTGTTATCACCACAAACACTGTTGATAATCACAAACCTGGTTCAATCGGAAAACCCCTTGCCAATGTTCAGCTTAAATTTGTGGATGGAGAAATACTTGTAAAGGGTACAAGCGTTATGAAGGGCTATTACAATATGCCTGAAGAAACTGCCTCTACTCTTGAGGATGGCTGGCTTCATACTGGAGACAAAGGCTATCTCGATAGAGACGGATATCTTTTCATCAATGGCCGTGTTAAAAATCTTATTATCATGTCCAATGGCGAAAACATATCTCCTGAGGAAATTGAGAATAAGCTAGGACTATCTCCTCTTATCGCAGAAGTTATCGTCACAGGAAACAACACTGGACTCACTGCAAACATCTACCCAGATGAGGATTATACACAGCAACAATGCTTGAACCCACTAGATATCAACAAAGAGCTTCAGGATTATATTGATAAATATAATAATGGCCAGCCAAGCTACCGACATATCACAAATCTGGTAGTCAGGACTGAGCCATTCATCCGAAACACCACTGGTAAAATTAAAAGAAATGATCCATCAATTTTCCATGAAGGGCAGAACGCCGTTTAAGAAAATTGTGGTCAATATATCTGCTATTTCTTCTGCGGGGGTCTCACAGGCCTCCGCTGTCCATTTGTGGAGCACACCAAGTGTGGAGCCAATTGTAGCCGCTATAAGATATGAAAACTGCTGCTTGTTTTTCATGTTCATGGCATCCCTTTGGCTGACTGTTGCCACATACTTATGAAACATCATCATAGCTTTCTCTAAGAAGCTGTCTCCTCTTGGGCTATGCAGTACGCTGGCCAGAAACTTGTTTTCCTTTGTGTAATTGCAGATCGCAAGAAAATATGACTGACAAAGCTGGTGGTCATCCTTTGGGTGAAAGCTCTCCATCAGCTTAAAAATATCTTCAATAGTCTTGTCCTCAGCTGCAGATAAAAGAGCTGGAACATTCTCATAGTGATTATAAAAGGTGCTCCGCACCACACCCGATTTCTTTACAACATCAGACACAGTAATCTTTTCAAATTCCTTCTCACTGCTGAGTATAAAGAATGAGTCAATTATCGCCTCTTCAGAGGTTGTGTATCTCTCATCTAATTCGTTCATAACTTTCTCCCTTAAAAAATAAGGAGTTACTCTGAGAGTAACTCCTTAATGTAATTAACTAAAAATAGGCTTTAAAGCATCAGCAAGCTTATCCTTCATTGCCTCAGCCTCAGCAAGATCATTACCCTTTGTAGTGAAGTAAGCCTTAATCTTTGGCTCTGTACCTGAAGGTCGAACAACTACTGTGCTACCGTTCTCAAGACCGTAGATAAGAACGTTTGCTGAAGGAAGTCCTGTCTCGGCTGTGTTCTTGTAATCTGTAACCTTAGAAACTGCAATACCTGCAAAATCAGCTGGTGGGTTCTCACGAAGTGAGCTCATGATACCAGCCATTGTATCCATACCTGAAAGGCCTGGGAACTCGAATGAGTCTACCTTGTTAAGGTAACGGCCGTACTCAGCGTAAATCTCCTCAAGTCTCTGCTTAAGTGAGCTTCCGATGCTGCGGTAGTAAGCAGCCATCTCGCAGATAAGCATAGAACCGATAACAGCATCCTTATCACGAACATAAGGACCTGCAAGATATCCGTATGACTCCTCGAAACCGAAGATAAATCTATCAACTTCTCCATCAGCCTCAAGACCAGCAATCTGATCACCAATCCACTTGAAGCCTGTAAGAACTGAACGAAGCTCTACGCCATAGTGCTCTGCAACTGCATCAGCAAGTGGTGTAGAAACGATTGACTTAACTGCAACTGGATTCTTTGGCATTGTACCCTTCTCGATACGACCTGCTGCGATGTAATCAAGAAGAAGAACACCAACCTCGTTACCAGAAACAAGCTCATAGCTTCCATCTGGACACTTCATAGCGATACCAACGCGGTCTGCATCAGGATCTGTAGCGAGCATAAGATCTGCGCCCTCTGCCTTTGCAAGCTCAAGACCAAGCTTAAGAGCATCAAAGATTTCTGGGTTTGGATAGCTACATGTTGTGAAATAACCGTTTGGATACTCCTGCTCTGGAACGATAGTGATATCTGTGATACCGATGTCGTTAAGAACACGAGTAACAGGAACTAAGCCTGAGCCGTTAAGTGGGCTGTAAACAAGCTTAAGACCAGCTGTCTTGCAAAGACCTGGACGAACCTGTCTCTCCTCGATTGCTGCATAGAATGCATCCTTGCAATCATCACCAACGAACTTAATAAGTCCCTTCTCAACGCCCTCTGCGAAAGACATAACCTTTGCACCTGTAAGGACATCTGTCTTCTGAATCTCAGCATAAACGATAGCAGCTGCATCATCTGTCATCTGGCAGCCATCTGGGCCGTATGCCTTGTAACCATTGTATTTTGCAGGGTTGTGTGAAGCTGTCACCATGATACCTGCATTGCATTTATAATAACGTGTTGCAAATGAAAGTGCTGGAACTGGCATAAGTGCATCGTAAATACGAACATTAATACCGTTAGCTGCAAGAACGCCTGCTGCTGTCTTAGCGAATACATCGCTCTTAAGACGTGAGTCATAGCTGATTGCAACTGTCTGATTGCCCCCCTGAGTCTTAACCCAGTTAGCAAGTCCCTGTGTAGCCTGACGTACAACGTAGATATTCATTCTGTTTGTACCTGCCCCAAGGACACCGCGAAGACCAGCTGTACCAAAAGCAAGTGCTACAGCGAATCTGTCTTTGATTTCTTCTTCATTTCCTTTGATTTTTGCAAGCTCAGGCTTAAGATCACAGTCCTCAAGGTCTGCGGCAAGCCAACGCTCATAATCTTTCATATACATAATCTTCATCTCCTCGTTTTCTCATAACTTAAAAACTCTCTTAATTTTAAGTAATTCGGTTAGGCATGTCAAATAGAAATGGGAGTTCTAATGTAACAAGAAACTTGTTTGTACAAATTGTACAAACAAGTTTCAGAGTGTAGACAAAGAGGATGCTGCAAAACCAAGTTTTGCATCATCCTTTCCTTTTTTCTAAGATTCTATTTTTATTTTTGTGTAAAAAGACCTGTTTTTAGGCCATTTTCAATTCCCATTCTTGCTGTATTTTTGCTAGCTTCTTTAAATTCATACACGCAAAGGTAAGCGCAACCTTCATTACCATGCGCGCCTTACCATACATCTGTGTATATCTGAAACCATGATTCTCTTTAGCTGTCCCAAAGATTCTTTCAATGGTTTCTTTTCTGTGAGAGTATAAATCTTTCATACCTAAGGTCTGTCTTATATCTTCACATGCTTCCATGTATTCTTCCCAGACATGACGAGTTACAAT